>JAKAZJ010000186.1 GCA_021826565.1 Pseudomonadota bacterium
AGACCTCGGCGCGGTGGCGACAGCGCAGGTCATCGCGCTGCCGCAGCACCGCCGGTCGCCGAACCGCGAACCCATCGCCAGGCGCTGTGCGCCGAACCGCTCGAAACGCGCGTCTGGAACGCGCGGCGAGGGCGGGGCGTGAGACTCAGACTACATCAAGTTTGTCGGCACCCATGCCGAATACGACCGGGTCGACGCAGCGACCGCGGAGGCTTCATGAACATCCGTCCCATCCACACCGAAGATGACTACAAGGCGACCTTGCGAGAGCTGTCTGCCTACTTCGACAACGAGCCGGAGCCGGGCTCCGAGGATGGTGACCGGTTCGAGATCCTCGTGACGCTGGTCGAAGCCTACGAAACGAGGCACTTTCCCGTCGAGGCGCCCAACCCCGTCGAGGCGATCCGGTTCCGCATGGAGCAGGCGGGTCTGACCGTAAAGGATCTCGTTCCGTACATTGGTCGTGCCAATCGCGTGTACGAAGTGCTCAACGGAAAGCGCGGGCTCACCATCGCCATGATCCGAAGCCTGCACCGGAACCTTGGGATTCCCGCCGAGAGCTTGATCGGACCCTGAGGGGTGCTCGAGGGAACGACCGTGATGCGAAAGCGACGGTCGCCCACCAGACGCGGCCCGATGGCCGGGCCGCGCCAGGATCAGTCCTGGTAGTCCTCGTTCCCCGGCGTCGGCACCGGCTTCAGCTTCGCGATGGCGGCCGGGTCCTCGAACCGCAGCACGTAGAAGCCGCCATGGCTCGAGGTGACCCACAGGTCCAGATGGCCATGCCGCCACACGAACCGGCTGTGCGCCTTGGACCAGGCGAAGTTGATCGGCGGCCGCACGCCCTGGAACGCGTTGAGCAGGGATGCCGGGTCGATCTCCGCCGGGTTGGCCGGGGCCGGGCCCTTGAAGTAGGCGATTTCGCGCGGCTTCGCCGGATCATGGATGTCGAAGACCCGCACGCCGGCCTGGTGGGCGGAGCAGGCGAGGAGCTTCGCGTCCCTGGGATTGTCGAAGGTGCAGTCGTGCACGCTGTAGCCGTAGCCGCCCATGCTGGCGGTGATGTCGTGCTCCGTCAGCGCGCAGTTCTTCGGGTTGTCGACGCCGAGCCGCAGCTCGGAGACCAGCCGCGGCTTGGCGAGGTCACGGATGTCGATCAGCCGCTCGACGCCGTAGGGCGGCAGCCCGGCCTTGCAGGCTGCGATCGCGCCCTGCGGGTAGACGCAGCCACCGGAGCCGCATTCGTCGCCGACGGCGAGGTAGGGCGTGCCGCCGATGAACGCGAGGTCCGGCTCGATGCCGATGTCGCCATCCTTCCAGTACAGCGAGCCGAGGACCTTGATCTGCGGGTGCGGCCGCCGGTCCTGCACCTGGCTCACGTCGTAGATGACGAGGCCGTTGCCGGAGGTGAAGTCGCCGGCGTGGACGAGGTGCCCGACCACGCCGCAGAAGAGCAGCGTGCCGGGGGGATGGCCGTCGACCGTGAACTGGTTCAGCGAGATGCGATGGCAGATCTGGTGCGCGCCGGCGCCACCGGGCTGGTCGCCCGGGAAAGCCCAGTCCAGCAGCTCCTTCGGCTTGCGGGGATTGGAGACATCGATGGCGACCAGCCGGCGTTTCGTCCAGACGGTGATCCAGTACGTGCGGCCGTCGGGCGCGAAGTTGCCCGCGTGCGCCTGCAGGTTCGGGTCCGGGATCTGCACGCTCGAGAGCAGCCGCGGGTGCGCGCAGCGCGCGATGTCATAGAACGACACCGCCGGTTGCGGCCCGGCGCCCGTCCAGCTCTCGGCGCTGCCGAGCAGCGCCCGCCGCGGGTTGATCGAGCCGTCCTCCCAGTCATAGAGCGAGGCGGGATCGTCCAGGTGGGTGACGTAGCGCGGGGCATGCGGGTTCGAGACGTCCAGCACCTGGATGCCGGGATCGATCAGGGGCGGCACGCCTTTCTGGCCCGCCTCGAAGCCGTTGGTGGTGACGTAGGCGCAATGGCCGTACCACATCAGCTGGTGGCCGGCGCCCTGGCCGGCGTATTCGCCGACGATGGCGAGGTTGCAGTTGTACGGACGCGTCGAGGCGCCGCTGGCGCGTTCGGCCGGGGTGAGCTGGCCGTCGAGGCTGGTTTCCGGGCGGTCGCCATGCTGGCAGGTCGGCACCGGCACGGCGCCGAGGAAAGGGGCAGCGGCTTGCGCCCGCGCCGGGAAGGCAGCCAGCGTCGAAAGGCACGCCAGGCCGAGTGCACAGCCGAGCGACAACACGAGACGATGGAGCAAGCGATGGAGCGTGCGCATGGGGAGCCTCGCGGATGGGCGGTGATGCTGCGACCGATCATACCGACCGGCGACTGGGCCCACGCCCACGGCATCCTCACGATTGGATTGCGCTGCGCGAAGGGGATGGACGGATCCAACATTTCTCTAACGACTGGAGCACCGTGGCACCGCGCGCGTCGCGCCCGCATCCGACGCGAAGCTGAACGCGGGGAGGCGATCCACTGAACTCCCGGGACTCCGCGGCCATCGAATCGTGCACCGCGATGCGGTGCTGACTCCCATTCACGCCCTGGAGACTGTTCGATGAAAAGGACGCTGCTCAAGCTCGCAGCCCTCGCCCTGCTGGTGGCCGCGCCCGTGCTTGCCACGGCCGCTTCCGGCGGATTGCCCGATTTCACCTCCATCGTCGAGAAATACGGCCCCGCGGTGGTCAACGTGCGTGCCGACATCACCAAGCCCAGTCCCTTCGAGCAGGGACCCGGCGGCCAGCAGCAGGCGCCCGATATCTTCCGGTTCTTCGGCATCCCGGTGCCGCCGCAGCAGTCGGGCCCGGAGAAGGAAATCTCCATGGGCTCGGGCTTCATCATCTCGCCCGACGGCTACATCCTCACCAACGACCACGTCGTCGACGGCGCCGGCAAGATCACCGTCACCCTCAACGACCGGAAGGTGTACACCGCCAAGCTGGTGGGCGCCGACGCCATGTACGACATCGCCCTGCTGAAGATCGACGCCACCCACCTGCCGGCGGTCGCCCTCGGCAATTCCGGCGCGGTCAAGCCCGGGCAATGGGTACTCGCCATCGGCGAGCCGTTCGGCCTGAGCAATACCGTCACCGCCGGCATCGTCAGCGCCGTCGGCCGCAACCTCGGCCCCAACGACCAGCGCTACACGCCCTTCATCCAGACCGACGTGCCGATCAACCGCGGCAACTCCGGCGGCCCGCTGTTCAACCTCGACGGCCAGGTCATCGGCATCAACTCGCAGATCTTCTCCAACACCGGCGGCTACATGGGCGTGTCCTTCGCGATCCCCATCGACGTCGCCATGAACGTGGTCAACCAGCTCAAGACCCGCGGCTACGTGACCCGCGGCATGATCGGCGTCGAGATCCAGCCGGTGACGGCCAGCCTCGCCAAGGGCCTCGGCATGAGCCGCGTCGAAGGCGGCCTCGTCGCCAGCGTCGTCCCCGGCGGCGCGGCGGCCAAGGCCGGCATCAAGCCCGGTGACGTCATCGTCGCCTTCAACGGCCAGCCGGTCTACGGCGCCGGCGACCTGCCGGCGATGGTCGGCCTGACCCCGCCGGGCAGCATCGCCAAGGTCGAGGTCAACCGCGACGGCAAGAGGCTCGTCCTGGACGTCCGCGTCGAGCAGGCGCCGCGCGGCAAGGGCGCCCTCGCGCAGATGGAAGGCGCCGTCGCCGGCAACCGCCTCGGCCTCACCGTGCGCGATCCCTCCGCCGGCGAGCGCCAGCAGCTGGGCCTGCGGCCGGGCGAGGGCGTGGTCGTCACCACGGTCACCGGCGCGGCGCGCGACGCCGGCCTGGAGCCGGGCGACGTGATCCTCCAGGTCGGCCAGCTGCGGGTCGGCAGCATCACCGGCTTCGAGAAGGCGGTGAAGCCCTACAACAAGCCGGGCGAAGTCGCGGTGCTGCTCATCCGCCGCGGCCAGTTCAGCCAGTTCGTGGCGGTGCCCGTGCCGGGCAAGGACGCCGGCAACTGACCCGCGCCAGCGGCCGGCGCCGGGGTTCGTCCCCGGCACCGGCCGCGGCCTTCTGCCATAATCGACGGTCGCCCCCGCCGTCCCGGGCGCCGCGGCCGGAACGACCGGCGCCGCCCGCAGGCGGCGCCCGCCGGGCACGGTGCGCCATGACGATTCCCCGCACCGTGCAGACCATGGATCACATCCGCAACTTCTCCATCATCGCCCACGTCGACCACGGCAAGTCCACGCTCGCCGACCGCATCATCCAGCTGTGCGGCGGCCTCGAGGCGCGCGAGATGGAAGCGCAGGTGCTGGATTCCAACCCCATCGAGCGCGAGCGCGGCATCACCATCAAGGCGCAGTCCGTCTCGCTCCCCTACACGGCCCAGGACGGCCGCACCTACCAGCTGAACTTCATCGACACGCCGGGCCACGTCGACTTCAGCTACGAGGTCAGCCGCTCGCTGGCCGCCTGCGAGGGCGCGTTGCTGGTCGTCGACGCCGCGCAGGGCGTCGAGGCGCAGTCCGTCGCCAACTGCTACACCGCCATCGAGCAGGGGCTCGAGGTGGTGCCGGTGCTGAACAAGATCGACCTGCCCACCGCCGACGTCGAGCGCGCCAAGGCCGAGATCGAGGCGGTCATCGGCCTCGACGCCAGCGACGCGATCCCGATCAGCGCCAAGACCGGCCAGAATGTGCGCGAGGTCCTCGAGGCCATTGTCGCGCGCATCCCGCCGCCGAAGCCGCGCGACACCGACCGGCTGCAGGCGCTGATCATCGACTCCTGGTTCGACAACTACCTCGGCGTCGTCTCGCTGGTGCGCGTCATGCAGGGCGAGATCAAGCCGCGCGACCGCATCCTGGTCATGTCCACCGGCCGCGTGCACGAGGTCGGCGAGGTCGGCGTTTTCACGCCCAAGCGCAAGGTCCTGCCGCGCCTCGGCCCGGGCGAGGTGGGCTGGGTCACCGCCAGCATCAAGGACGTCCACGGCGCCCCGGTGGGCGACACGCTGACCCAGGCCGCGGCGCCGGCGCCGACGGCCCTGCCGGGCTTCCAGCAGATGCAGCCGCGCGTCTTCGCCGGCCTGTTCCCGGTCGTCGCCGACGACTACGGCGCGCTGCGCGAGGCGCTCGACAAGCTCAAGCTCAACGACGCGGCGCTGTTCTTCGAGCCGGAGTCCTCCGAGGCCATGGGCTTCGGCTTCCGCTGCGGCTTCCTCGGCCTGCTGCACATGGAGATCGTGCAGGAGCGCCTGGAGCGCGAGTACGACCTCGACCTT
>JAKAZJ010000187.1 GCA_021826565.1 Pseudomonadota bacterium
CGATTTTTGCGTGCAGTCGGGCCAGCTCCGCTTCGACGCCAGACCCGGGGGTTGCAGCCTTGACCGAGAAGGTCTCCGCCAGGCCCGCAATCGCCGCCTTCTTCCAGGCCGCAACCAGGGTCAGATGCCCCTTGGATGCCTCGTTCGGCCGATCCGGCCCTATCGGCTCTCTCCCCGCCCACAACCCCTTGATTTCATGGTGCCGACGCTCGGAATTGAACCGAGGACCTACTGATTACGAATCAGTTGCTCTACCCCTGAGCTACGTCGGCCTCACTCCAACCCCATACAGCCCACCCCCGCCGCCGGCAAGCCGCCGCCGCCCGCCCGATCGACCGCAAACGCCCCCACTGCGCACCCACCGCAATCGGCTACACCACAATCGCACCCAGCAGCGCATCCAGCCGCAGCCGTCCCGCGTCCGTGGCGCGCAGTCCGGCCGCGTCGCGCAACAGGTAGCCCGCTTCGATCGCCGCTTGCGTCATCATCGGGTCCAGCGCCGCATCCAGCGTGACCCCGGTGCGGCGGGTGAAATGCGCGGCGTCGATCCCCTCGGTCAGGCGCAAGCCCATCATCAGCGCCTCGCGGGCGCGTTCCGCCGGCGCCACGATGGTGGTTTCGACGGTACCATGACCGTCACGTTCCACACGCATGGCCCATTCCTCCGGCGCGCGATGGCGACGTGTCATGGCAAGTTGCCCGTCGCGCGGCACGCGGCCATGCGCACCGGGGCCGATGCCGGCGTAATCCTGGTAGCGCCAATACGCCAGGTTGTGACGGCTCTCCGCGCCAGCGCTGGCGTAGTTCGAGATTTCGTAAGGCACCAGGCCGAAGCCCGCGGCTTCCTCGGCGGTGGCCTCGTACAACGCCGCCGCCGCGTCGCCGTCCGGGATGGTAATCTCACCGCGCGCGGCGCGGGTCGCGAACTGCGTGCCGGGTTCGATCGTCAGTTGATACAGCGACAGATGATCGGTGGCCAGCGCCAGGGCGGCGCGTAATTCCGCCCGCCAGGCCGCTTCCGTCTGGCCGGGCCGGGCATAGATCAGATCGAACGAAATCCGCGGGAAGATGCGCCGCGCCAGGGTCAGCGCCGTCACCGCCTGCGCCGCCGAATGCTGCCGGCCGAGGAAGCGCAGCGCCTCCGCATCCAGGCTTTGCACGCCAAGCGAGACGCGGTTCACGCCGGCGGCGCGGTAGCCGGCGAAGCGCGCGGCCTCCACCGAGGTCGGGTTCGCTTCCAGCGTGATCTCCATCGCGGGCGCGGGGTCGAACCAGCGCGCGGCGTCGTCGATCAGGGCCGCGACCGTGTCCGGCGTCATCAGGCTGGGCGTGCCGCCGCCGAAGAAGATCGACGTCAGGCGGCGGCGGCCGAGCAGCGCGGCTTCATGGGCAAGCTCGATGCGCAACGCGGCGGCAAACCGGGTCTGGTCGATGCGGTCGCGCACATGCGAATTGAAATCGCAATACGGGCATTTGGCCAGACAAAACGGCCAGTGGATATAAAGCGCGAGCGGGTCCATCCACCGGGGCTCAGAAATCGATGCAGCGGCCCTTGCGCTCCCAGTCGCCGTAGCGCGTGGGTTCCAGTCCCTTGGGGCCGCCGACTTCCTTCGCAGCCGCCGGGGTGACCGCTGGGACCGGCGGCTTTGCCTCGGGGGGCGGGGCGGGTTGTTCGGTCATACGCGGCACATAAGCGCCGCCCGGCGCGCCGGCAAGCTTCACCCCACGGCGCGCAGCCGCGGGCGTGCCCGGGCGGCCAAACCCCGGTACAGCGTGAGGTAATCCGCCGCCATCCGTTCGACGCTGAACCGTTCCTCGAAGCGGGCGCGGATCGCGGCCCGCGACAGCGTATCCAACCGCCCCACCGCGGCCACCGCCTCGCGCTCATCACGAACCACGAACCCGGTGCGCCCGTCCTCGATGATCTCCGGCACCGACCCGGCGGGGAACGCAATCACCGGGGTCCCGCAGGCCATCGCCTCGATCATCACCAGGCCGAACGGTTCCGGCCAGTCGATCGGCAGCAGCAGCGCGCTGGCCCCGGCCAGGAACTCGGGTTTCGCGGAATCGCCGATTTCGCCGATCATTTCTACGTGACGACCGTCGATCATCGGGCGGATCTTGGTGCGGAAGTATTCTTCATCGACACGGTCCACCTTGGCGGCGATTTTCAGCGGGATTCCGGCCCGCCGCGCGATCCGGATGGCGCGATCCGGCGCCTTCTCCGGCGAAATACGACCCAGGAACGCCAGGTATCCCGGCTTGACCGGGCGTGGCGTCAGCAGATCCAATGGCAGGCCGTGATATACCGTGCCTATGAAATTCGCTTCCGGCAGCGGACGCCGCTGGGCGTCCGAGATCGATACCACCGGCACGTGCGGGAAGCGGGCATAGACCGGACGCAGTTCCGGCATATCGAGCCGTCCGTGCAACGTCGTCAGAAATGGCGTGCTCTGGCGGGAAAACAGCGGATAGGACCAATAGTCCAGATGAAAATGCAGCACATCAAATTCGTCGGCGCGACGATACACTTCCTCGATCATGCCCAGCATTGGCGCCATCGCGTCGCGCAACCCGGTCTCGAAGCGCAGCGCGCGCGGGACCATCGGCGCCAGCGTGGCCGCGGTCTGCGAGTCGCCGCTGGCAAACAGCGTCACGTCGTGGCCCTGGCGGACCAGTTCCTCGGTCAGGAACGAGACCACCCGTTCCGTGCCGCCATACAGGCGCGGCGGGACGGACTCGGTCAGCGGGGCGATCTGGGCAATGCGCATGGTCTGCTCTCCTGCGGGTACGGGCCAGCGGCCCATATCCGCGTTTCACCCCCCCGGTCTGGCTTTTTTGGGGCAGCGCCGGACCGGTTCCCGCCGCAAACCGGCGCGCGGGCATGACCGCGCCCCGGCTGGTCGTGGTGTCCAATCGGGTGCCGCTGCCCACCGAGCGCGGCCCGCGCGCCGGCGGATTGGCGGTCGCGCTCGCGGATGCGCTGCGCCCCGGCTCCCTGTGGTTCGGCTGGTCGGGACGGCGCGCCGCGCGCCCAGGCGCGGTGCCGACGGAGCTGACTGGACCGGACGGAATCGGTTACGCCACCATCGATCTTTCCGAATCGGACCTGCGCCTGTATTATGCCGGATTCAGCAACAATGTGCTGTGGCCGCTGCTGCATTTCCGGCTGGGCCTGGTGCATTACCGCACCGAGGAATACCACGCCTGGAGGGCCGTCAGCGATCGCTTCGCCGCGGCCCTGGCCGCATTGCTGCGCCCGGACGATCTGATCTGGGTGCATGACTACCATCTGATTCCGCTAGGGGAGGCGCTGCGTGCCCGCGGCGTGACGCAGCGGATCGGCTTCTTCCTCCACACCCCCTTCCCCCCGCCGGAGGTACTGCGGGCCCTACCCCGGGCCGAGCAGGTGCTGGCCTCGCTCGCAGCCTATGACGTCGTGGGGTTCCATACCGAGGAGTTCCGCCAGAGCTTCCTGCGCGCCACCGCCGATATCCTGGGTCTGGTGCCGGACCCGGAGGGCGGGATCGTGCTGGGCGGACGGCGTGCGGCGACCCTGGTGGACCCGATCGGGATCGACGCCGCCGGCTTTGCCGCCGCCGCGGAGGCCGCCGCCGCCGGCCCGGATGTGCGAAGGCTGCGCGCAAGCCTCGCCGGGCGAGCGCTGGCGATCGGGGTCGATCGGCTGGATTACTCGAAGGGTCTGCCGCAGCGGCTGGACGGGTTCGCCCGCCTGTTGGCCCGCCATCCCGAACATCGCCGCCGGGTCAGCTTCCTGCAGGTAGCCGCGCGTTCCCGCGAAGACGTGGCGGAATACCGGGCGCTGCGGGTGGAACTGGATCGGATCGTCGGGGAAACCATCGGCCATTATTCGGATTTCGACTGGGTGCCGGTGCGCTACCTGACCCGCCCGCTGCGGCGTGAGACTCTGGCCGGGTTCTACCGCGCCGCCGCGCTCGGGGTGGTGACGCCGCTGCGCGACGGGATGAATCTGGTGGCGAAGGAATATGTTGCTGCCCAGGACCAGGAGAATCCCGGCGTCCTGGTGCTGTCACGCTTCGCCGGCGCGGCGGCGGAACTGGACGCGGCGCTGCTGGTCAATCCGTACGACCCCGATGAAATCGCGGCCGCCCTGCATGCCGGGCTGACCATGCGGCGGGAAGAACGCCAGGCCCGCCACCGCGATCTGGCCGCCGCCGTGTTCGCCTCCACCGCCGAGCGGTTCTGCACGCGGTTCCTGGCGGCGCTGGCCGCTTGACCCCAAGGCGGGCTTCGCTACCCTCCGGTAGGAAATCGCAAGACGGAGGGGACGACATGGGCCAACGTATCGCCATCATGGGGACCGGCGCCGTGGGCGCCTACGCTGGCGGGCACATGGCCGCAGCCGGGGAAGACGTGACTTTCCTGGACGCCTGGCCGGAGCACGTGGAGCATATGCGCGCCCACGGCCTGCGTGTCAGCCACATCACCGGCGAAGAATTCACCACCAAGGTCCGCGCCCTGCACCTGACCGACGCCCAGCATCTGGCCAAGGAAGCGCCGATCGACATCGCCTTCGTGTGCACGAAATCATACGACACCGCCTGGGCGACCAGGCTGATCTCGCAATACCTGGCGCCCGATGGGTTCGTGGTCTCGTTGCAGAACTGCATGAACGAGGAGACGGTGGCCGGCGTCGTCGGTTGGGGCAAGGTGCTGGGCTGCATCGCGTCCTCCATCACCGTCGATCTGTGCGAGCCGGGGCAT
Organism: Pseudomonadota bacterium; assembly: GCA_021826565.1. The sequence continues at coordinate 4,747 of JAKAZJ010000187.1, forward strand.
GTGCGTCGTGCGGCCGGGAAAAGCCGCGGCAAGGGGCATACCGTGTTCCGCGTGGGCGAGGTGCATGGGCGCGTCACCGATCGCGCGCGCGCGGTGCTGCGGCTGGTCGATTACGCCGACGAGGCGCTGGTGACCACGAATCTCTGGGGCGAGCGCTGGTCCAAGCTGGTGACGAACGTGATGGGCAACGGCATCTGCGCCTGCACCGGGATGATTACCCGCGACACGCTGACCAACGACGCGATCCGCCGCTTCGGCGCGCGCCTTGGGTCGGAGGCGATCCGCGTCGGTCAGGCGCTCGGCTACGATCTGGAAGAAATCCATCATCTGGACCCCGACATCATCGCCCGCGCCGGCGAGGGCGACGCGGAGGCAGGCGCTGCCTACGACCATCATCGGCTGGCCGAGGCGGCCAAGCCGGGCGGCGGCGCACACCGTCCGTCCATGGGTCAGGACATGATGAAGGGGCGGCGCACCGAGATCCAGTTTTTGAACGGCTTC
>JAKAZJ010000003.1 GCA_021826565.1 Pseudomonadota bacterium
TCAGGGTGGCATCGCCGGCGAGGCTGCCTTCATCGAGGCCGGAGAGATCGAGCCGCGCCGCCACCGCCGGTCCCGTCACCCGTGCTCGCAACCGTGCCGCGGCCAAGCGGGTGGCGCCCAGCCGGATGCCGCGGGCGGTGGCGGACGCCTCCTCCGCGCCTGATCGCGCCGAAAGCTTCAGATCGAGGCTGCCGGCCAGCGGACGCCCCAGAAACGGTTCCAGGTCCGCGAGGCGGCCGATCCGCAGCGTCATCGCCCCGCGCGGCGCCCCGGCGGCGCGCCCGACCGTGCCCTCGGCCGCGAGGCTGCGCCAGGCGAGGTGAGTCAGGTCCAGCTGCGGCCCCGGCGCCAGCGCGGCGTCCAGCGAGATCGGCGCGTCCAGCAGCGCCCCGCCCAGCCGCAGCGTGCCTTGCGGGGCGCCCGGCAGGCCGGTCAGCGCCAGCCGGCCGTGCAGGGCGCATCCGGCGGCGGGGCAGGCCGCCGCCTCGGGCGGGCGGACGCTGCCCGACAGCGCCCCGGTGAGCGCCAATGCGTCGGGTGGTCCGTCCAGCCGGGCGTCGAAGGTCAGCGCGCCGGCCAGCCCGGGCGCCAGCAGGGAGAGCTCCGGCAGCCCGAGCCGCAACCGGGCGGCGATCCGCCCCAGGCGGGCGGTGCCGGAGCCGCGCAGAGTCAGCCCCGCCGCGTCCAACCGCGCCGCGCCGATGGCGAGCCGCCCGCCGCCATAGTGCCCGCGCAGCGCCAGCCGCAGCGCCGGCCCGAGCAGCGCGGCGGCGCGGGATGGCGCGGTCATCCGCACCGTCCCCGCGACTCGCCAGCGCAGTCCGCTCGCGGCGCGCATCGCCCCCAGCCGCAGCGCCGCTGCCCCGCCCGCCTTGACCCCGGCCAGCGCCGCCAGTGGAGCCAGATCGGGCAAGTGCAGCCGGGCCCGCAGGGCGCCGGTTGCCGGATCGGCCTCGCCAGCCAACGTGCCCAGCGCCTCGGTCAGGCGGAATCGCAGCCGCCGTGCCGGCGGCGCGGAGAGCTCGGCCCGGAACCGCAGCGTCCCGCCCGGCAGCGCCGCCGCCCGCCCCGGCAGGCGCAGGCCGGTGAGCGTGCCGCGCAGCCGTGCCGCGCCGTCGGCCACCCGGGCGGAGGCACGCAGCGCCGACGCCTGGGCCCCGGCCGCCGCCAATCCGTCCAGCTCCGCCGTGACCTCACCGGTCGGCGCGGCAAGTCCGCCGGCGAGCCGGGCCGTCAACCGCCCCGCGCCCAGTCGTAGCCCGGCCAGGGTCAGTGGCGCCTCCAGCCGGGCGGCGGCATCCAGCCGGCCGCGCAAGGTCCGCGCATCCAGCGTGCCGGCGAGCCGGGCCGAGAACGGCGTCCGGGTGACGGTTCCGACCAGGGCGATCGCCTGTGGCGGCCCGGTGGCGCGCATCGTGACCGACAACCCGCCGGAAGGCAGCCCGGTGGCGGCAATTCCCGCCAGGCGCTGGATCATGCCGCCCGCCGGCTCGACGAGGCGCAGGGTGGCATCCAGCCCGGCCGGGTCCCAGCGCGCGCGCAGCGCGTAGCGCGCGGTGCCGCCGGGGACGCGCGCCTCCAGCCGGCCCCGCGCGACCGCGCCGGTCCGGGTGAAGGCGGAGGTCACCCGCAGCGTCTCGGTCCCGCCGCCCACCGGCAGGCGCAGCCGGTCGATCGCCAGGCGATCGAGCCGGACATGCGTCGGCACCGCCTGCCACAATGACCCGGGCCCGCCGCTCGATCCGCCGCCGCCGGCCGGCAGCCGCGCCAGCGTCACCGTCCGCGCCGTCAGGGCGCGGATCACCACCCGCCCGGACAGCAGCGCCATCGGCGACCAGTCCAGACGAAGGTCGCGGAGGGTCAGCCAGTCCCCGCCCGCATCCGCCAGCGCGATCCGCCGCGCCGACAGGTCGAGACCCCAGCCGATCGCCAGCCCCTCGGCGCGCAGCGACGGGTCGGCCCAGCCCGCGGCGCGGTCCAGCACCGGCGGGCGGGTCGCCGCCACCCCCGCCAGCGCCAGCAGCCCCGCCGCGACCAGGGCCGCGCGGAGCCGGCTACGCCGCATCCGAGGTCACGGCCTGGGGGACGCGCCGGACCCGCAGCCGGCGAATGCGGCGCGGATCGGCGTCCAGGATGCGGAACTCGAGGCCCGAGGGATGGCCGATCACCTCGCCCCGGCTGGGCACCCGTCCGGCCAGGGTGAACACCAGCCCGCCCACGGTGTGCAGATCGGCGTCGCGCTCCTCGGGCGTCAGCACCGGGCCGAGGCGGGCCTCGAACTCGGCGAGCTCGGCGCGGGCATCGACATCGAACCCGCCATCGGCGCGCTCGGCGATGGCGGGGCCTTCGACCTCGTCGTGCTCGTCGGCGATGTCGCCGGTGATGGTCTCGACCAGGTCCTCGATCGTCAGCAGCCCGTCGATGCTGCCGTATTCATCGACCACCAGCGCCAGATGCATCCGCGCCTGGCGCATTTGCAACAGCAGGTCCAGCACCGGGATCTGTGGGGCCACCAGCAGCGGGTGGCGCAGGATCGCGTCCAGCGAGAACGCCTCCGGGCGCCCTGGATAGGCGAACACGTCCTTGATGTGGACCATGCCCAGGATGTTATCGAGTTCCTCACGATAGACCGGCAGGCGGGAATGGCCGTCGGCGCGAAACCGGGCCACCGTCTCGGCGAACGACAGATCGGCCGGGATGGCGACGATGTCGGTGCGCGGCACCATCACATCGGCGGCGGTGGTGCCGCGCAGGCGCAGGATGTTGGCGATCAGGACGCGCTCGTGGCGGTCGAGCTCGGGGGCCGCGGCACCGTCGGCCTGTGGTGTTTCCGCGGCCTGCTGGACCAGTTCGGCGATGGAGGCGCTGAGCGGCGAGGCGCCGCGGCGGAACAGGCGTCCGCGCAGCCGGGCGAGCAGGCCCGCCGGAGGGTCGCTCATGGTGGGCGCGGCTTCCACGGGTTGGGGATGCGAAGCCGCGCCAGCAGCCGCGCCTCGGCGCGCTCCATCCGCCGCGCCTCGCCGGGGGCGATGTGGTCGTGGCCGGCCAGGTGAAGCGCGCCGTGGATCACCAGATGCGCCAGGTGATGCGCCGGCGGGCGGCGCGCCGCCGCGGCCTCGCGCCGGACCACGCCGAGGGCGAGCACGATCTGCCCCGGCAGGCCGGGGGCCGGCGGGTCGTAGGTGAGCACGTTGGTGGGCTTGTCGCGGCCACGGTCGCGCGCGTTGAGGCGACGGACGGTGCGGTCGTCGGCGAGCAGCACCGTCGCCGCGGTCCCGGCGAGGCCCGCGGCACGGGCGGCGAGCCACGCGGCGCGCGGCAGGCGGCGCCAGCCGGGGTCGGCGATCAGGATCGCGGCATCGCCGGAGGGGGGCTTCGGGGCGTTCATCGCGCGATCGGTCCGGGGGCAGCATAGGGGCGGCGGGAGGCGCCGGCAAACGCTACTCGCGGCGCACCCGTAGCCGGGCGACGCGGCGGCCCTCCATCGCCGTCACCTCGAAGCGCCAGCCGCCATACACGATGCGGTCCCCCTCGCGCGGGACGCGGCGCAGCAGCGCCAGGATCAGCCCGCCCAGGGTGTGGTAGCTGCCCTCCGCCGGCAGGTCGGGCAGTTCGAGCCGCGCCTTGGCCTCATCGACCGGCATCCCGCCGTCCATGTCCAGCTCATCGGGCGCGGCGGCGCCGGCGGCGACCGGGGCGGCATCGGTGGGGTCGCCCACGATCGCCTCCAGCAGGTCGGCGGCGGTCACCACGCCTTCGAAATTGCCGTACTCGTCCAGCACCAGCGCCATCCCCAGCGGGTCGGCGCGCAGCCGTTCCAGCGCGTCCAGCGCCGAGACCGTGTCCGGCACCACCATCGGCGCGCGCAGGCTGGCCGCCAGCGACAGATCGCCCCCGCCCAGGATGCGGTCCAGCAGGTCCTTCGCCTGCACCACGCCCACCACGTTGTCCACCGCCCCGTCGCAGACCACGAAGCGGGAATGCGGGGAGGCCTTGAGGGTGGCGACGATCTCGCGCGGCGGGTCGGTGCGGTCGATCCAGGCGAGCTCGGTGCGCGGGGTCATCAGCGCGCGCACCGGCTTGTCGGCCAGGCGCAGCACGCGCTCGATCATCTCGCGCTCCTCGGCTTCCAGGACGCCGGCGGCGGCGCCCTCGGCGAGCAGGGCGCGGAGCTCTTCTTCCGTGACCGTCTCCGGGGCCAGCCGGGCCAGGCCGAGCAGGCGCAGCACCAGGCCGGAGGCGCGATTGAGCGCCCAGACCGCCGGCGCGGTGAGGCGGGCGATCCAGAAGATCGGGCCGGCGAGGGCGGCGGCCAGGCGTTCGGCGCGGCGGAGCGCGAGTTGCTTCGGCACCAGCTCCCCCAGCACCAGGGTGGCGAAGGTGACCGCGAGCACCACCAGGGTGAGGGCGGCGGGGCCGGCCAGCGCGGGGGGGAAGGCGGCGCGCAGCAGCGCGTCCCGCAGCGGGGTGGCCAGCCGGTCGCCGCCGAACACGCCGAGCAGGACGCTGACCAGCGTGACGCCGACCTGGACCGTGGGGAGGAAGCGCTGCGGGTCCTCGGCCAGCCAGCGGGCGCGGCGGGCGCCGGGACGGCGCTGGCGTTCCAGCACCGCGAGGCGGGCGCGGCGGGCCGAGACCAGGGCCATCTCGCCCATGGCGAACAGGCCGTTGAGGCCGATCAGGACGAGGAGGATGAGGAGTTGCGAGAGGAGGCGCATGGGGGGGAGGATAGGGAGGGGTGGGGGGGGAGGCCATCCTGAGCCGCGAGGAGTTTTCCCCGCCGTGGCACCAGCAAGGCCGCGGTGGCGTCCGAGGCGCCCGGGGGCGGCTTGTCAGCCGCCGAGCAGGGCCGCTATGACGCGACGTTCAGATCACGCAAGGGTACATCCGGCCGTTGGCCGGGACGCGCATGACAGCAATGGTCCGCACACCGGCTACTCAGGACGACCCGGCGATCGAGGCGTTGCGCTCGCAATTTCCGCAGGACGCACGGGTCGTGTTCGTCAGTGGCAACTTCAACCTGGTCCATCCCGGGCATCTGCGACTGCTCAAGTTCGCCGCCGAGGTCGGAGATGTTCTGGTGGTGGGGATCACCCCTGACGGTGGTCCCGATGTATCGGTCCCGGCGGCGATGCGGTTGGAAGCCTTGCAGGCGATCTCGATCGTCGATCACGCTGTGCTGCTCGACGGAACCGCTGCCGATTTCATCGCCCGCCTGCTTCCGCAGATCGTGGTCAAGGGCAAGGAGCACGAGGCACGTGACAACCCGGAACGCGAGGTGCTCGCCCGGTACGGCGGGCAGTTGTTGTTCTCCTCGGGCGAAGTGCAGTTCTCCTCGCTAGACCTGCTGCACCACGAATTCCGGCAAGGTCATCGGGAGCGATTGCCGGTGCCGACGGATTACCTGGATCGCCATGGCATCGGCGCGGCGGTGCTGCATGATACTTTGCGCCGGCTGCGCGGGCTGCGGGTGCTGGTGATCGGCGATCTGATCCTGGACGAATACATTACGTGTGATCCGTTGGGCATGTCGCAGGAGGATCCGACCATCGTCGTGACGCCGATCGACAGCGCGATGTTCGTCGGCGGAGCGGGAATCGTCGCAGGCCACGCTGCGGGGCTGGGGGCGGAGGTCCGGTTCGTCACCCTGGTCGGTGCCGACGAGCGCGCTGAGCAAGCCCGGGAAAGCCTCGCCGCACTGGGCCTCACGACCCATGCGTTCCCGGATGCGACCCGGCCGACGCCGCTCAAGCAACGTTTTCGCGCAATGAACAAGACATTGCTACGGGTTAACCATCTGCGCCAGCATGCGGTGGCGCCGGAGATCATGGACAAGATGGTGACCACGGTCACATCGTTGCTTGATCAGACGGATCTGCTATTGTTCGCGGATTTCAATTATGGTTGCCTGCCGCAGCTGGCGGTGGATCGAATCACTGCCGCGGCCTCCCGGCGAGGGGTGACGATCGCCGCCGATAGCCAGGCATCCTCGCAGCTTGCCGATATCTCCCGCTTTCGTGGCGCGCACCTGCTGACGCCGACCGAGCGGGAGGCGCGGTTGGCGCTGCATGATCCGGATTCGGGCCTGGTTGTCGTGGCCGAAAATCTGCAACGCCGCGCAGAAGCGGGTAACGTGATCGTGACCCTGGGCGGCGAGGGCGTGCTGCTGCACGCGCGGGAGGGTTCGGGGTATCGGACCGACCGGCTGCCGGCGCTCAATCCGAGCCCGCGCGACGTGGCAGGGGCTGGCGACAGCCTGTTCGCTTGCGCCGCGATGGCGCTCCGGGCAGGGGCGGATATCTGGACGGCGTCATATCTCGGGTCGCTGGCTGCCGCTTGCCAAGTCGGGCGGATCGGCAACACGCCGCTTTCGGTAGCCGATATGGTGGGCGAGATCGAGGCTCGTCATGGGGTCGGCGCGTGATGCGGGCATTGTTGCTGGCCGGCGGGCTCGGCAGCCGGCTCCGTCCCCTGACCGACACACTGCCGAAATGCCTGGTGCCGATTGGCAGGCAGGCGGTGCTGGACCGATGGTTCGGCCTGCTGTTTCGTGCCGGGGTGGAGCGGGCGCTGGTGAACATGTTCCATCTGCCCGACGCGGTGCGCGCCCATGTGGCCAACTCGCGCTGGGCCGACCGGATCGATCTTGTCCATGAGGCCGAATTGCTGGGAACCGGCGGGACGGTGCTCGCCAACCGGGGCTATTTCGGCACGGGGTCATTCCTGGTGATTCACGCCGACAATGTGTCGGATTGTGACATTGCCGCGCTTGTTGCCGCCCACGAGAGGCGCCCGCCGGGTTGTTGCATGACAATGCTGGCATTCCGGACCGATCGTCCGGAAACCTGCGGCATCCTGGAAATCGATGCGCGGGGGGTTCTGCGGGCATTTCACGAGAAGGTGCCCAATCCGCCAGGCGACCTTGCGAACGCGGCGGTGTATGTTTTCGCACCCGAGGTGGTGGCGGCGATCGCCGCCCTGGGGCGGCCTGTGGTGGATCTTTCCACTGAGGTGATTCCGGGTTTGATCGGGCGGATTCAGGTGGTGCGACATGACGGGTATCATCGGGATATCGGAACCCCGGAAAGCCTGGCGCGGGCGCGGGAGGATGCCGCGCAGGGGCGGATCGGCGCGCTTGCACCGGTTGGAGGGCACTGCTAGAAGCCGTTGCGGTGCGGCCGGTAACGGAGGCGGTGCATGGTCGCCTCCTAATAGGTGGATTGAAACATGAGAGTTCTCGTCACCGGCGCGTGCGGCTACAAGGGCAGCGTGCTGGTTCCCAAGCTGATCGCCCGCGGCCACGACGTGGTTGCCTTCGACATCCAGTGGTTTGGCAACTTCCTTCCCGAACATCCGGCGTTGACCGTGGTACGAGGGGATGTGCGCGACGCGGACGCGGTGCCGCTGGACGGGATCGAGGCGATCATCCATCTTTCCAGCGTCGCCAACGACCCTTGTGGCGATCTGGATCCCAAGTTGACCTGGGAGATCAGCTGTCTTGCCACGATGCAGCTGGCCGATCAAGCCATGCGGCGTGGCATCCGCCGGTTCATCTATGCGTCTTCCGGCAGCGTTTACGGGGTAAAGGAGGAGCCGGAAGTTCGCGAGGACCTTCCGTTGCTTCCGATCTCGGAATATAATAAAACAAAGATGTGCGCCGAGAGGATTTTGCTTTCGTATCGCGACGAGATGGTCGTGCAGATCGTCCGTCCGGCGACCGTGTGCGGGTTCTCGCCGCGGATGCGGTTGGATGTGTCGGTCAATATGCTGACGATGCAGGCTTTGACGCGTGGCGTCATCACGGTGTTCGGCGGCGCTCAGGTACGACCCAACATCCACATCCAGGACATCGCCGAGCTTTACGTGTTTTTGCTCGACCACCCTGAGCATGTCGGTATTTATAATGCAGGGTTCGAGAACATCAGTATCCTGGAAATCGCGCGCATGGTGACCGAGCATGTCGATGCCCGTATCGAGGTGACGCCCTCCAACGATCCCAGATCCTACAGGATCAATTCCGATCGCCTGCTTGCCACGGGGTTTCGCCCGACCCATTCGGTACAGGACGCTATCAAGGAGCTGATCGGCATGTATCGTCAGGGGGCGCTGCGCGACGAGGACCATTTCCACAATCTGCGTTGGATGCAGCGGAATCGTGCAGCATGAGCGCGCTTTCTCCGCAGGTGCATTTCGATGCGTATTTGCGCCGGCTGATGGCGGCGATGGCGGGGTTCGACTGGGCGCCGCTCTCGACCTTGGCTGAGGAACTCCTCGGATGCTGGCGGGACGGGCGGCAGGTGTTCTTCATCGGCAATGGCGGCAGTTGCGGGAACGCGGTGCATCTGGCGAATGATTTCATCTACGCGTTTTCCAAGCGCCCGGGGTCCGGGTTGCGCGCCCATGCGCTGGGGGCGAATCCCGCGGTGTTGACCTGCCTTGCCAATGATGAAGGCTACGACCAGGTATATTCGCTTCAGCTCGGCGTTTTGGCGCGCCCGGGTGACGTGTTGATCGCCTTCTCCGGAAGCGGCAATTCCCCGAACATCCTGCGTGCGCTCGAGGAGGCGCGGCGAATTGGGATGCGCAGTTATGCGGTGCTTGGCTACGGCGGCGGTCGCGCCAAGGCGCTCGCCGATACGCCCATCCATATTGCGGTCGATGACATGCAGATCGCCGAGGACGCCCAGTTGATCTTCGGTCATATGCTGATGCAGTGGCTCGCCACCCAGGGCGACCAACCGGCGGCTGCATGATGGGTGGGGCCGTGCGGTTTCTGGTTCTGGGGTCGAATTCGTTTTCCGGGGCGACGTTCTGCGACGTTCTGGCGGAAGCCGGCCATGACGTGCTCGCCGTCAGCCGCTCGCCGGAGCCCGCGCGGGCGTTGCTGCCCTATTCCTGGCGTCAGCGCGCGGGCTCGGTACGGTTCGAAAGGGTCGATCTCAACCATGACCTTGATCGGTTGGACGCGCTGCTGAAGCGCGAGCGACCGACCCATGTCGTCAATTTCGCGGCCCAGAGCATGGTGGGCGAGAGTTGGTCGCACCCCGATCACTGGATGGTGACCAACGTGGTCGGCGCGGTTCGGCTGCATGAGCGGCTCCGGCACTGCGACTTCCTGGAACGCTATGTTCATGTGACCACACCCGAGGTTTATGGATCGACGGATGGCTGGGTCCGGGAGGATCATCCTTTCAATCCGTCCACGCCCTATGCCGTTTCGCGCGCCGCCGCCGACATGTCCCTGCGGACTTATTTCCAGACATACCAGTTCCCGGTGGTGTTTACGCGGGCGGCGAATGTCTATGGGCCCGGCCAGCAGCTCTATCGGATCGTTCCCCGTACCGTGCTCGCAGCGATCGGCGGCCGGAAGCTGCGCCTGGATGGCGGCGGGAAATCGGTGCGCGTATTCATCCACATGCGCGATGTCGCCGACGCGACCCTTCGCATCGCCCGTGCCGGACGCCTTGGCGAATGCTATCATATCTCCGGCTACGAGGTGGTCTCCATCCGTCATCTGGTCGAGCTGATCCTGGCTCGGTTGGGCCGACCGTTTGAGGAGTGCGTGGAGATCGGCCCCGATCGCCCGGGCAAGGACAGTGCCTACATGCTCGACTCGATAAAGTTGCGGACCGAGCTTGGCTGGCGCGATCGCATTTCGCTGGAAGACGGGGTGGACGAGGTCATCGCCTGGGCCGAACGTTTCCGCGATGAACTTCCGGCGCTGCCGATGACCTACGAGCACAAACCGTGAGCCGGGGGATCGACTTGGCTGCGCTTCCGGCGATCGCGGCCAGGCTGCGCGGCCAGGTGGTCGAGATGTCGCATCGGGCCGGCAGCGCGCATCTGGCTTCGGCGCTGTCGTGCTGCGACATCCTGGCTGCAGCCTATTGGCATGTGTGCCGGATAGACCCCGCCCATCCCGAGGATCCGCTGCGGGACCGGTTCATCCTGTCGAAAGGTCATGCGGCCACGGCGCTTTACGCGACGCTTGCATTTCGCGGGTTTTTTCCCGTTGCATTGCTGGAGACGTTCTGTGCCGACGGAGGGGTGCTGGCCGAACACCCCCCTGCCAGGCTCCTGGCGGGAGTCGAGGCGGCAACCGGATCACTGGGGCACGGGTTGCCGATCGGCGTCGGCATGGCGCTGGCCGGACGGATCCGTGGCGAGGATTTCCGTGTCCATGTGCTGCTCTCCGACGGGGAATGCAACGAGGGTTCGGTATGGGAAGCGGCGATGTTCGCCGCGGGGCAGCGCTTGGACCATCTGTGCGTGATCGTCGACTACAACAAGTGGCAGGCAACCGCGCGATCCAACGAGACATTGCAACTTGCGCCGTTGCGCGAGAAATGGACTGCGTTCGGATGGGACGCGCGGGAGATCGACGGGCACGATGTGGCCGCGCTGGCCGAGGCGATGAGCGCGGTGCCGAACGGGTCCGGGCGGCCGGTCGCACTGGTTGCGCACACCGTTAAAGGCAAGGGGGTGTCGTTCATGGAGGACGACAACAACTGGCACTATCGCGCCCCGACGGCGGATGAGGTGGCACGGGCGCGCAAGGAGCTTGGACTGGCATGAGAAATGCCTTTGCCGACGAGCTGACGCGCCTTGGCGCCGAGGATCGGCGGGTGGTTCTGCTGTCGGGTGATATCGGCAACCGCCTGTTCGACAAATTCCGTGCTGCCCATCCGGACCGATTCTACAATTGCGGTGTGGCCGAGCAGAACATGACCGGGCTGGCGGCCGGCATGGCCTTGTCCGGATTGCGGCCGATCACCTACACCATCGCCCCTTTCGTGACCACCCGCTGTCTGGAGCAGATCCGTACTGACGTCTGCTACCACGAGGCGCCCGTCATCATCGTCGCGGTGGGCGCCGGCCTTGCCTATGCCGGCTTGGGGCCGACGCACCACGCTTGCGAAGATATCGCGCTGCTGCGCGCCCTGCCGAACATGGTGGTGCTCTGTCCGGGCGATGCCTGGGAAGTCAGGGCTGCGATGCGGGCCGCGCTGGCGCAGGACCGGCCGGTCTATATCCGCATGGGAAAGCGGGGGGAGCCGAAAGTTCATGCAGAGATCCCTCTGGATTTCGCCATCGGCCGCGCCCTGGTGATCCGCGAGGGGCGTGACGTTTGCCTTCTGTCCACCGGCAATATGCTGCCCGAGGTGATCGCGGCGGCCGACCATCTGGCGATGCACGATATTGCCGCCGAGGTCGTCAGCTGGCACACGGTCAAGCCGCTCGACACCGAGTATTTGCAAGCGGCGTTTGATCGGTTCGGTCTGGTCGCGACGGTCGAGGAGCATTCGCGGATCGGCGGTCTGGGCGGGGCGGTGGCGGAGTGGGCCATGGACCAGCCCGCGGCGCCGCGACGTCTGCTGCGATTCGGCACGCCGGATCGGTTCTTCAAGCAATCGGGTGAGCAGGAATTCGCTCGTGCCGCGCTCGGCCTGGACGCCGAGGCGATCGCGGCGGGGGTCCGTGCCGCCCTCGGGTGATTTCTTCTGATAGGATGCCATGCAAACCGAAGCCGCAATTCTGGTCGCCACTGGTCAACCGCTGGTCTTGGCCGTGCTGGATATTCCTGCCTTGAAACAGGGGCAGGTGCTGGTGGAGCTCGCGTATTCCGGCGCCTGCGGGACGCAGGTGGCCGAATGGCGCGGACGCAAGGGGGAGGATCGCTGGCTGCCGCACTGCCTGGGCCACGAGGGGAGCGGCATCGTGCGCGAGGTCGGGGCGGGCGTGACAAAGGTAAAGGCAGGTGATCGGGTGGTGCTGTCCTGGCTCAAGGGGAGCGGGATCGAAGCCGGCGGGGCGCAATACCGTTGGGGCGAGCGGACAGTGAATGCCGGTGGGGTGACCACCTTCCAGCGTCACGCGATCGTGAGCGAAAACCGGCTCACCCCGCTGCCCGTCGGGCTGGCGATGGATGTGGCGATTCTGCTGGGATGCGCCGCCCCGACCGGCATGGGCGCGGTGTTCAATGTTGCCGGCGTCCGGGCCGGCGACGCTGTGGCGGTGTTCGGCACCGGGGGCATCGGCCTCAATGCCTGCATGGGGGCGGCTTTCGCAGGGGCAACGCCGGTCATCGGCATCGATCCAAGCCCCGAACGCCGGCTGCTGGCCAGCCGGTTCGGCGCGACCACGACGATCGATCCTGGTGCCGGCGACGTGGGGGCGGCGATCCGAGCGTTGGTTCCCGGGGGGGTCGATGTTGCGATCGAGGCGACCGGGCTTCCCGAGGTGATGGCATTGGCGCTGGCGGTGACACGGTCGCAAGGCGGGCGGGCCGTGGTGATCGGCAATGCTCGCCACGGGGTTACGCTCAGCCTTGATCCCGGTCTGTTCAATCAGGGCAAAAGCCTGCTCGGAACCTGGGGCGGCGACAGCGTGCCGGATCGCGACAATGGTCGCTTTACTCGCTTGCTGACTTCCCCGCGGTTCGACCCGCGTGGGTTGCTGTCGGCGCCGTACCCGCTGGCGGCAGCCAATCAGGCGCTTGAGGACCTGGAATCCGGACGGGTCGGGCGGCCGCTGATCGACATGTCGGCCTGACCGGTCCAAGCGATGCGGATCGGTATCGACTTCGACAACACGATCGCCTGCCACGATCGCTCGTTCCATGCGGCGGCGGTCGAGCGTGGTCTGGTCTCCCCCTCGGTGAGTCGCGACAAGACCAGCGTGCGGGAGACGATGCGGGGCGCGGGACGGGACGCCGATTTCACCTTGCTTCAGGGCTACGTCTACGGACCTGGCATGGATCAGGCCAAGCCGTTTCCGGGATTGCATGATGCTCTCCGCGCGTTGCGCGCCGCCGGGAATGTATTGGTGGTGGTCAGCCACCGCACGCGCGTTCCGTTGGCCGGGCCATCCTATGATTTGCACGCGGCGGCGCGTACGTTTTTGGACCGCCACGGCCTCTCCGACCCGTCGCTGATCGAGGCGATCTGGCTGGAGACCAGCAAATCCGCCAAGATCGCACGCATCGCCGCGTTGGACTGCGCCGCGTTCATCGATGACCTGCCGGAGATCCTCACGTCGCCCGAGTTTCCTGCCGCCACGTTGCCCATTCTGTTCGATCCGGATGGTCATCATGCCGGCGCAGGCTGGTCAGGTCGGCTGTGCCGGTCATGGGCTGAAATCCCCGCCCTATTCCGACGCGGGCAACCGTGACCGAGAGCGATCCGTTGGCGATAGCGGCGGCGCTGGCGGAGCGAGAGGGCCTGCCACGGCCGATCAGCCTGACCCGCCTGGGCGGCGGACGCAACAACCGGGCGTTTCGCGTGATGATGGGGGAGTCCCCGCCGGTAGTGTTGAAGCTTTATCATACCGATTCTGCGGATCGCCGGGACCGGTTGGGGGCCGAATTCGCTTTCCTGCGGTTTGCTTGGGAGCGCGGGGTTCGCTGTCTGCCCGCGCCGATTGCCTGCGATCCGGCACGGAACGCGGCGCTGATCGGATATCTGCCGGGCGCGCGTCCGAAGCCGGAGACGCTGACCAGCCGACATCGTGATGCGGCGCTGGATTTCATCCTGGCGCTGAACGTGCCCAAGGTCGGACCCAGCGCGCTCGCTCCGGCCTCGGAGGCATGTTTCAGCCTGGACGAACATATGGCAACCGTTGCGCGCCGGGTGGCGCGCCTGAGCGCGGGGGTGACAACGGAACCCGGCCTGGCGAGGGCGTTTGTCCGTGAGCGGCTGGTCCCAACCTGGGAAACCGTCAAACACCGTTTGATGGCACAGGCGCGTGCGGCCGGGCTGGACACGGCGGCACGACTGTCGGAGGAGACGGTCTGTGCCTCGCCATCCGACTTCGGTTATCATAACGCCCTGGTCAAAGATGGGGTCGTGCGTTTCCTGGATTTCGAATATGCCGGCCGCGACGATCCGGCGAAGCTGGTCTGCGATTTCTTTTGCCAGCCGGAGGTGCCGGTACCGTCGGCTTGGTTTGATGACTTCGTCGGACGGCTGATGGCCGGGCTCGGGCTTGGGGCCGCCGATGCCGCCCGGTGCGCGATGCTGCGCGCCACCTATCGGGTCAAATGGGCCTGCATCCTGCTGAATGAGTTTCTGCCTCAGGGGGCGGCGCGGCGGGCGTTCGCGGCCGGCGCAGACGCCGCCATCGGCGGTGAAATCCAATTGACCCGCGCCGGCGCGATGCTGGACGCGATCACCGGACAAGGAAACTGACCATGGCAGCACGGGAATTTGTCGGTCTGATCCACAAATCGACCAAGCGCGATTATCTCGCACGGGTGACCGAGCGCGACAAGGCGGAGGTTGCGGAACTCGCGATTCAATTCGGTTATGACTACTGGGATGGCAGCCGGCAGACTGGCTACGGCGGCTATCGCTATGACGGGCGCTGGCGCACGGTCGCCGACGCGATGGTGGCGGCATACGGGATTCGTCCGGGAATGCGAATCCTGGATGTCGGCTGCGGCAAGGGCTTTCTGCTGCACGATCTTGCTGCCGCCTGCCCCGGCGTGGAGTTGGCCGGGATCGACATTTCTGCCTACGCGCTGGACCATGCGATGGAGGATGTGCGGCCATTCCTGCGCCAGGGGAATGCGGCATCGCTTCCGTGGCCGGATCGGCATTTCGATCTGGTGATCTCGATCACCACGCTGCATAACCTGTTTCTGCCGGAGTTGTGGGCCGCGCTGGGAGAAATGGAGCGGGTGGCGCGCGGTGGGCGGTATTTGTGCGTCGAGGCTTATCGGAATGAGCGCGAGAAAGTGAATTTGATGTACTGGCAGTTGACGTGTCGGGCGTTTCATACTCCTGCCGAGTGGGACTTTCTTTTCGAGCACGCGGGGTACAGTGGCGATTACGAATATATCTATTTTGAATAGGCGGACTCACGTTCACATCAACGTCTCTCTCGGAGCAGAACAATGGGCATCGGCGCTCACGCAATCCGCCTGACCCGCATTCTCGCCGAAGCCGGTGCGTTTCCGCCCGGCGCACGGGTGATGGAGCTGGGCAGCCAGGATTTTGCCCCGGATCTTGCAAGCGCTCATGCATCCATTGCTCGTGAGTTCGGCTTTTCGGGCGTCGAGGACATCAAGCTGCCGCGGGACCTTTATCGCCGGATGGGCTGCTCCGTGTACGAGTGCATTGACCTCGATGGCCACCATAACGCGCGGACTTTCGACCTGAACGAGGATCTGCGGACGAAATACAAGTTCGACGCGACATTCAACGTTGTTACCAATCATGGCACGACCGAGCATCTTTTCAACCAGCTGCAAGCATTTCGAAACATTCATGATATGACTGCGGTTGAGGGCGTCATGCTCCATGCGCTGCCGTTCCAGGGCTACCAGAATCACGGCCTGTTCAACTACCAGCCCTCGATGTTCCTGGACCTGGCAGTAGCGAACGATTACGAAATGTTGGGCGTGTTCCTCAGTGTCAACGATGACTTGTTCGACTATGACGAGGAGTTTCTTCAGAGAAATGCCGTCCTCAGCGTCGAGGATGTTCTGGTGATGGCGGCCCTGCGAAAGCGGAAGGACGAGGGCTTCAAACCTCCCTACGACGGCCGGTATTTCGCGGTCAACGGGCGTGGCGGCATCGAGCCACTGGGGCAGGTCGGATCAACCAGGCGGTTCGGTTCATTGACGGTTGACCGGGGTCCGGCGGGAAGCAGCGACCTGGTGCTGCACCAGGAGCCGGTGACTCCTTTCCGGATAATAACGCCCATCTGGGGACGCGATTATGCCCAGGCATTTGTCGATATGTCATTGCCGTCACAGCTTGGTGTCGGGAATCTCGGTGCATTTGGCCCGGGTCAAGCGACTTACACGATCGTCACGACCGCGTCCGAGATGCGGTTGATCCGGAGCTCTCCGGCGTTTGTTCGATTGTCCGAGATGATGAACACGGAATTCGTGCTTCATGTGGCGCTGCCCGGAGAAAGCTCCTATGAGCGGATGACCCGCTGTTACAATCTGGCTCTGGAACGTGTGCGCGGACCCCAGACGTGTCTGTTCCTCACCGCCGATGATTTCTATGCCGACGGTCTGTTCCGCACCGTTATCCAGCAGATTGCGACGGGCAAAAAGGTTGTTCTTGTCCCTACGTTGCGGGTGATCCTGGAATCATTCCGGCTCGATCTCCGGAGCCGCGATCTGGCGCATGCTCGACCTCGCGACCTGGTTCCGCTGTTATTGGCGCATGAGCATCCGATGACGACCTCCTGTGTTGTCAACTGCGCCACCGGCTTGATCCACGAATTGCCTGCCGAGACGCTGGTCCGCCGGGAGGATGGGTATCTTGGTCGATGGAACGTGATGCATCCGCTTGCGATCCGCCTGGAACCGCCATTCGCGATGATCCGATCTACCATCGATTGGGATTTTCCGGTCGGACAGGTCCTGGATGTCGATGATATCTTCATTATTCGTGATTCGGATCTGGGATTTGTCGTGAGCGCGACGCCGCGGGGGTATAGCCAGGAGTACCCCCTGGGTTACGTTGCCACGACCCAGCAGCGAATCGACAACCTTATCCGCTGGTTGAATATCGGGTGGGCATTGAATTACCATATTCTCCAATTCTCGCAGCCTGTGTATGTCCATGCTGCCGATCTGGACGAGACCTGGGCTGACATGGTGGCGGAGCTCGATCGGGTCTGCGGGCCATTTTCACGGTATATCGAGGCACATCAGACTCGCAGGGTTCCGCTGCACATGCGTCGCGGCCAAGAGTGGCTGCGTGCCTGTGCTATCGAGAAAATCAACTGGCCCATGGAGGCGCGCAGGCGCTTGGCCGCAGGTTTACGGCGAACACGCAAGAATCTTCTGGTCCGGACGATCCGCTACGGGCGCCGAAAGGTCGATGGATTGAGGCGACGACTTGGTGTATGATGTTTTTTTCCGAATCGAAGCTGGCGAGTCTTACTGGACGCCGATCGATAATTTCTTTTCCGATATACTGCCGGAATGTCTATTGGCAGCGGAACATGCATCGGGAGATGTCGTATGATCGAATGGATTTGCCGACTGATGGGCCACAAGCCGGGTAGCAGCGTCCCAGTGGTGGGCGTGAGCCCATTCGATCGCCATCGGCAGGAGGCCATTCGGGCGCTCTCCGACGGGGTGGCGGCCGTATATGGCTATGATATCGAAGGCGATATCGCCGAGTTCGGCACGATGACCGGACAGACCGCCGCCGGTCTCGCAAAGGCGATCTCCGAATGTGATACCCACCTGGGCTACGCGTTGAACCTTTACGGAACGATGCCGCGGCGCCTACATCTGTTCGACAGCTTTTCGGGGCTGCCGGCCGCTGATAATCCTGTTGATACCAGCGCGCCCCATGTCAAGGACGGCGTCTGGAGTGCAGGGTCCTGCACCGGTGTCGGTCCTGCCGAGCTGCACAGGATGGTTACCGCCAGCCTGCGCCACGATCGGGTCAGCATTTTCCAGGGGTGGTTCAAGGATACTGTCCCCGCCCTGCCAACCGGTACCCGATACGGATTGATCCATGTTGACAGTGATCTGTATGCATCCGCTGTCGATGTTCTGAACGGGTTGTTTTCCCGGGCGATGATCTCGGAGGGGGCCATGATCTATTTCGACGACTGGAACTGTAATCGAGCCTCCAATGCCTTCGGCGAGCGGCGAGCATGGCGAGAGTGCGTCGACCGTTTCGGCGTAGCATTCTCCGATGAGGGGCCCTACGGGATATTTGCTCATCGGTTCACCGTCCACGCCTATCATGGAATGGAGAGAAAGTTATGAGATCGGTCCGTCGCCTGGTGCGAGCTGGCCTCCGACGCTACGGATACGACGTCGTTCGACTTGCTGCCCTGCCGGCGTCTCCTCAGCCGCAGGCGTCGGCGGAGTCGACCGCTTCCAACCCGCCGGAGGAGGATCACCAAGCGGCCAGCCAGCACTACGAGCAGATCACCGGCCTTGGCGACATGGATTCGGACTTCCCGCCGATCTACGAGGCTTGCCGCCGCTTCTCCATGACGTCGGCGCAGCGCATGTACGCGCTCAGCCGAGCCGTCCGCTATATCGAGAAGGCTGGAATTCCGGGCGAGATCGTGGAGTGTGGCGTATGGCGTGGCGGCAGCATGATGGTGGCCGCGAAGACTCTGCTCGACCTGAACTCCCGCCATCGCACTTTGCGCTTGTTCGACACCTACGAGGGGCTCCCAAAGCCCGACGACAACGATGTGGACGTTTGGGGGAACGATGCGGCCGACTGGTGGGAGCAGAAGCGTACTTCGGATCAGTCGTCCGAGTGGGCACTGGCCCGCCTCGATGAAGTCAGGGCGAATCTAGCGGCAACCGGGTATCCTGAAGATCGGATGATTTATGTCAAGGGTATGGTAGAAGAAACCATCCCTGCCGAGGCGCCTGAGCAAATCGCCTTGCTCCGGCTCGACACCGATTGGTACGCCTCGACTCGGCATGAAATGGAGCATCTGTTTCCCAGGCTCAGCCGAAACGGCGTCCTTATCATCGACGACTACGGGCACTTCAAGGGGGCCCGGAAGGCGGTGGATGAGTATATCGCCGCTCATGATCTACCGCTCATGTTGGTCCGGATCGACTACACCGGACGCCTGGCGATCAAGATCACCGACTGATCCGTCACGCGCGGTCGCCGGTTCGGTCGCTGGCCCCGGGACCCAGATTTGGCTATGCACCTCTCATGCTGAAACGCCTCACTACCATGCCGGATGATCGGATCACCTTCGATGCCCGTGCGCCGCGGAAGCTGGCCCGGGCGATCGGCGATCTCATGATCGGATTCAGCCGCTGGCGACTGGCCTGGGCGTTGGCATGGCTCGATATCCGCAATCGCTATCGCGGGTCGGTGCTCGGGCCGCTGTGGCTCAGCCTTTCCACCGGGATCATGCTGGCGGGGCTCGGGGTGCTCTATTCAGCCCTTTGGCACGAAACGCTGCGCAGCTATTTGCCGTTCCTCGCGGTCAGCCTGATCGTCTGGAATCTGATCGCGCAGATCATCTCGGATTCCACCACCAGCCTGGTCCAGGCCGAAGGAATGATTCGCCAGATCCCACTTCCCTACACCACCCATGCCCTCCGGGGCGTGTTCCGCAACGTGATCATCGCCGCGCACAATCTTCCGCTCATTCTCATCGTTTTCGCGGTCAGTCGGGTCGGGGTCGGTGCAGTGGCGCTCAAGGCTTTGCTGGGTTTCTCGGTGATCGGGATCGATGCGTTTGCCGCGGCGATGCTGCTCGGGATGTTGTGCGCGCGATTTCGTGATCTCGGGCAGATCGTGAACAGCATCATGCAGATCGCCTTTTTCATGACGCCGATTCTGTGGAAGCCGACCGCCCTCGGCCCCCGGGCGCGGCTTCTGATCCTTGATCCCTTCTACAGCGTGATGCAGGTCGTTCGCGCCCCGCTGCTCGGTCAGGCGGTCGGGCTCTCACTCTGGTTCTCGGCGATCGCCTTCTCCATCCTGCTCTGCGCCGTCAGCTTCGCGTTCTTCGTCCGCTTTCGCGGCCGCATCTCCTTCTGGGTCTGATCGATGCCGCATATCCTGGTCGAGCGGATGGATATCGAGTTCCCGCTCTATCACATCTCCGGCCGCTCCCTGAAGAAGCGCCTCTTGTCGCGCGCTGGCGTCCGCTTACAGACCGACGTCGCCAACCGGGTGGTGGTGGCGGCGTTGCGCGACCTGTCCTTCCGGGTGGACCGCGGAGAACGGGTGGCTCTGGTCGGGCACAACGGCGCCGGCAAGACCACCCTGCTCCGCACGCTCGCCGGCATCTACCAGCCGGTGGCCGGGCGGCTGGAGGTGGTCGGCCAGATCGGGTCACTCATCGACCCTTCCGCCGGTCTCGATGCCGATTCGACAGGGCGCGAGAATATCGCGCTGCGCTGCCTGTATCGCGGCATGACCCCCGCGGAGACGCGCGAACGGGTGGAGGCGATCGGTGCCTTTAGCGGCCTCGGCCAGTTCCTCGACGTGCCGATCCGCACCTATTCGGCCGGCATGTCGGTGCGTCTGTCCTTTGCAATCGCCACCATGATAGAGCCGGAAATATTGCTGATGGATGAATGGCTCGCCGCCGGTGACGCCGAATTCCAGCAGCTCGCGCATCGCAAGCTCGAACATCTGGTGGCTGAAGCCGATATCCTGGTGCTGGCCACCCACAGCATGGCCATCGCCCGCTCCTGGTGCGACCGGGCCATCCGGCTGGAGAATGGCCGCATCGTCGATGACGGGCCGGTGGCGGCGGTGGTGGCGGCCATCGAGTCGGCCGGTTTGAGCGGATGACCAGCCCGCTGCGCGTCTTGGTGATCGGCGGCTCGGGCTTCGTCGGGCGCGCGCTGCTCGACCGGCTCGGTCCGGACCGCGGGCTTGGAACCTGGCACCGAACACCGCTGCCGAGTGGCATCCGATACGACGCCGCCACCGACCCTCCCGCCTCTCTGCTCGCGGCGTTGCCGGCCGGCTTCACCCATGCGGTTTTGTTGCATGGACTGATCGACGTGGAACGCTGCGCCGCCGACCCGGCCGGGACCGCGGCGATCAATGTCGCGGCGATGAGCCGCATGATCGACGCGGTTCTGGCCTTCGGTATGACCCCGGTATTTGCCTCATCCGACTATGTCTTTGACGGTGCGCGCGGCGGATACCGGGAAGCCGATCCACCCTCACCCAGCACCGAATATGGCCGACAGAAGCTCGCGATCGAGCAGCGGATGGCGACCCTGGGCGAGCGCGGTTTGACGGTGCGGCTGTCGCGGGTGATCGGGATAAGGCGCGGCACACATAGTGTGCTTGGCCCGCTGGCGGAGGAGTTTCGTGCCGGCCGGGCCGTCCGCTGCGCCATCGACCAACGCTTCTCGCCGGCCGATGTGGACGATACGACGAGCGTGTTGATCCAATTGATGGAGACGGGTGCCAGCGGGCTCTACAACCTCGCCGGCCCCGAGCCGGTGACCCGGATGGAACTGGCCGTGGCGCTGCGAGATGCCGTCCGTGCAATCGATCCGTCGGTGCAACCCACGCTCATTCCCTGTCGGCTGAACGAGCTGCCGTTCCGCGAGGTCCGGCCGCTTGATACGTCGCTGGCGATCGATAAGCTGCTCGACCGAACCGGCTGGCACTTCCGTGACGTCAGCACGCTCTGCGCCCAGGTCGCGGCCGAGATGTTCGCATGAGCACCCCGCCTACCGTGTCGGTTGTAATGCCGAACCGCAATCATGCCGCGCTGCTGCCGCGCGCGCTCGGCGCGCTGGCCTGTCAGACCCGGCAGGCAGACGAGATCATCGTCATCGACGATGCGTCCACCGATGACAGCAGGTCGGTGATCCGCGGTTTCATGCGACGATTGCCGCAGCTGCGCCTGATCACGAACCCCGAGCGGCTCGGCGTGGTCGGGGCGCTCAACCGGGGATTGCATGAGGCCCGTGAGACCGTCGTCTATTGCGCCGCCGCGGACGATGCGTGCGACCCGGAATTGTTCGAAACCCTGCTCGGCGAAATGGCGGCGCATCCGGCGGCGGCTCTGACTTGCGCCGAGGCGCGCCTCGTGAGCGACGATGGCGCGTTCCTGGGATTTCGTCCGATCGTCCTGCCGCGCCGGCGCGCGAGCTACGTTGCACCGGCGGAAGCGGCGAGGCTGCTCGCCCGCCTCGACAACTGGGTGCTCTCGGTGGTCACACTCTATCGGCGCGATCTCGTGCTGGCCGCCGGTGGGTTCGACCCGCGACTCGGTGCGCTGTGTGACAGTTTCCTCGCGCGCGCGCTGGCGCTCGAGCACGGGTTCGTGTTCGTCCCGCGCGTGCTCGGCACCTGGAACGTGCAGCCGGCCAGTGTTTCGCGCAGTGCCTCCACCGATCCCGCGGCGCTTGACGAGATGGTACGGGCTGGATCGGAGCGGATCGCCGCCGATGGCGGGCGGATATTTCCGCCTGGCTACGGACCGGTGTTCCGCCGTCGCCTGCGATTCGCCGCCGCCCGCCTCGCGGTGGAGGCGCCTCGCTTCGAACCCGCGCGAGTCGCCGCGCTGGCGGGGATCAGTCCGCGCGTGGCGCAATCGATGGCCCGGCTGCCACCCCGCTTGCGTCGGCTTGCCATGCTGAGCTGGCTCGCGTTACGCCTGCGACCGATGGCACCGTTGCCGCTGCTCACCAGCGCGGCGATTCGCCTGGCCCGGGGCAAGGCAGCCCGCCGTCCCAGTTGATTCAGTCCTACATGTCAGGTTCGTGATGTCCAGACCAGATCAGACGGTTGAGCCGCAATACGACGTACTGATGCGCACCCGCGACAAGCACGGTGTCAGTCGACTGGGGATCATGGTGAATGAGTCCTGGAACGAGGACCCGAAGCGCACCTTGTTCACCCTGGCGCGCTACAAATTTGTCGCCCGGATGCTCGAGGGCCGGTCGCGGGTGTTGGAAGTCGGGTGCGCCGATGCGTTCGGCACCCGGATCGTGCAGCAGTCGGTGGGCGCGGTTACCGCGGTGGATTTCGATCCGCTGTTCATCGCCGACGTCGCCGAGCGCAGCAATCCGCACTGGCCGATGAGCAGCTTCGTCCATGACATGCTGTCCGGACCCGTGCCCGGCACGTTCGACGCCGTCTATGCGCTGGATGTGCTCGAACATATCGATCCCGGGTCTGAGCATCTGTTCGTCCGCAACGCCCTTGCCTCGTTGACGGCGGAGGGGGTGGCGATCTTCGGGATGCCCTCGCTCGAGTCGCAGGCCTACGCCTCGTCGCAGAGCAAGGCCGGGCACGTCAATTGCAAAACCGGAGCCGACTTCAAGGCGTTCATGCAGCAATTCTTCCACACCGTGTTCCTGTTCTCGATGAACGACGAGGTGGTGCATACCGGCTTCTACAAGATGGCCCATTATCTGCTGGCGGTCGGTTGCCAGCGGCGTGGCGGGTGATCGCGGTTCCCGTGGCAGTCGATAGAGGCTGACGCCGAGGCGTGGCGCACGGGGCGCTCTGTCATTCCGTCCTGGCCCCGGATTTGCTTCAACATTCCCACCCACCCCGAAGCGACCCCCATGCCGCTCACCGTCGCCCTCACCCACCGCACCTCCTACCGCTACGCCCGTCCGGTCGCCCTCGGCCCGCAGACCATCCGCCTGCGCCCCGCCCCGCATACCCGCACCGGCATCCTCGCGTACACCCTGCGGATCGCCCCCGAACCGCATTTCCTCAACTGGCAGCAGGACCCGCAGGGCAACCACCTGGCCAGGGTGGTGTTCCCCGACCCGGTCGCCAGCTTCGACGTCACCGTCGATCTGCTGGCCGACATGACCACCATCAACCCGTTCGATTTCTTCCTCGAACCGGATGCCGAGCGCTTCCCCTTCGCCTATGACGCCCTGCTCGATCAGGAACTGGCCCCGTTCCGCCGCGCCATCCAAGTCGGCCCTGCGTTCGAGGCCTTCCTGGCCACCCTCCCGCGCGGCCCCGCCGCCACCATCGACCTGCTGGTGGCGATCAACCGTGCGGTGCAGGCCCGCGTCGCCTATATCGTGCGCATGGAGCCGGGCGTGTTCACGCCCGACCAGACGCTCGAGGCGGGCCGCGGCTCGTGCCGGGACTCCGCCTGGCTGCTGGTGCAGCTGCTGCGCCGGCTCGGCTTCGCCGCCCGCTTCGTCTCCGGCTATCTGATCCAGCTCACCCCGGACCAGAAGCCGCTGGAAGGCCCCGCCGGCCCGGCCGAGGATTTCACCGACCTGCACGCCTGGACCGAGGTCTATCTGCCCGGCGCTGGCTGGATCGGGCTCGACCCCACCTCGGGCCTGCTGGCGGGCGAGGGGCATATCCCACTCGCGGCGGCGCCGGCGCCACAGTCGGCGGCACCGGTCTCGGGGCTGGTGGAACCGGTCGAGACCAGCTTCGCCTTCGAGATGAAGATCGCCCGGGTGGCGGAAACCCCGCGGGTCACCAAGCCCTATGCCGAGCCGGTCTGGCAGGACATCCTGGCCGCCGGGGCGCGGGTGGACCAGGCGCTGGCGGCGGCGGACCTACGCCTGACCATGGGCGGCGAGCCGACCTTCGTCGCCGCCGCCGATTTCGACGCTCCGGAATGGAACACCGAGGCTCTCGGTCCCACCAAGCGCGACTACGCCGAGCGGTTGATGCGGCGCTTGGCGCCGATCTGGGCCCCAGGGGCGGCGCTGCAAACCGTCTCCGGCAAGCATTACCCGGGCGAGCAGCTGCCGCGCTGGGCGCTCCATGCGCATTGGCGGCGCGATGGGGAACCGGTGTGGCACGACGCCGCGCTGCTTGCCTCCGCCGCCGACCGCGACACCGCCGACGCCGACACCGCCGCCCGCTTCTGCGCCGCGCTGGCGGAGCGGTTGGGGCTCGACCCCGCGCTGATCCTGCCGGCGCATGAGGACGTGCATTACTACCTGTGGCGGGAACGCCGGCTGCCCGCCAATGTACTGACGGAGGACGCGAAACTCGCCGATCCGCTGGAACGGGCGCGGCTGGCGCGAGTGTTCGCGGGTCCGCTTGGCGCGCCGGTGGGGTCGGTGCTGCCGCTGCGGCGGGTTGCGAACGGCGGTGGGCGGTGCTGGCAGTCCGGCCGCTGGTTCTTCCGCGCCGGGGCGATGTTCCTGATCCCCGGCGATTCGCCGATCGGGCTGCGCCTGCCGCTCGAGGGCCTGCCCTGGGTCGATCCCGACCGCATCGAGGCCGAGCCGGCGCGCGACCCGTTCGCTCCGCGGCACCCGCTGCCGCGCGCGCAGGCGTTCCGTGACGCCCCTGACGCGACGGGGTTTCTTCCGCTCGGGCAGGCGCTGCCGCACCCCGGACATGACGCGCCCGATCTGGTGCGCACCGCGCTGGTGGTGGAGCCGCGTGGCGGGCTGCTGCATGTGTTCCTCCCCCCGCTCGCCGAGGCCGAGGATTGGCTGGCGCTGGTGGCCGCGATCGAGGCGACCGCGACCACCGAGCGGCGCAAGCTGGTGCTGGAAGGCTATCTGCCGCCGCCGGACCCGCGGTTGCGGCAGTTCTCCATCACCCCGGATCCGGGCGTGATCGAGGTCAACGTCCATCCCGCCGCCAGCTGGGCGGAGCTGATCGAACGCGGCGAAACGCTGTACGCCGAGGCCCGCCAGGTCGGACTCGCGACCGAGAAATTCATGCTCGACGGTCGCCACACCGGCACCGGCGGCGGCAATCACGTGGTGATGGGCGCGGCCGAGCCGGTCGACAGCCCGTTCCTGCGCCGTCCCG
>JAKAZJ010000188.1 GCA_021826565.1 Pseudomonadota bacterium
ATCGGATCGTCGCGTGAAACGCCTGCTGGCCCTGTTGCTGGGATTGCTGCCGGCCGCCTGCCAGTTCGCCGGCCCGGCGCCGCATCCGCATTACGTCGTGGGCGCGGCGTACCAGGTGGGCGGCATGTGGCACTATCCGCGGGCGCGGCTGAATCGCCGGACCACCGGGCTGGCCGGGACGCTCGGGTCGCATCGCCCGCTGACCGCCGATGGCGAGGCGTATGATCCGCGGGCGCTGGCCGCCGCCAGCCCCGATCTGCAACTGCCCGCGATCGCGCGGGTGACCAATCTGGCGAACGGGCGGCAACTGGTGCTGCGCATCAACGACCGCGGGCCGCGCATCCCGGGCCGGCTGCTGGCGGTCACGCCGCGCGTGGCCCGGATGCTGGGGTTCCCGGCCTCGGGCGTGGCGCGGGTGCGGATGCGGGTGCTGCCGGGCCGCAGCCAGCTTGCCGCGGATGCCCTGCCCGGTGGGCCGAGGCTGGCGGTGGCGACCGCCCCCTTGGCGGCGGTGGCCAGCGCGCCGTTGGGACCGCCCGGCACGACCGCGTTGCCGCCGCGGCAGGTGGCGCTGGCGACGACGCCCGTGGCGGCGCGCGGGCTGATCCAGCCGGTGCTGTCGGGGCGGGTGCAGGTGACCGCGGCGATGCCGGGGGCGTTGTGGGTGCGGCTGAACCGGTTTTCCCAATATCAATACGCGGCGGTGCTGGCGGCTCGGGTGGCGGGGCTGCACCCGTCGATCCTGCGGCGCACCGAGGCGGGCGAAGAACATTTCGTGGTGCAACTGGGGCCGTTCGCGCATGTCGCGGCGGCGGACGCGGCGCTGCGCGCGGCACTGGCCGCCGGGGTGACCGGACCGCAGCTTTTTGTGGCGCCGGGGTAACGGGCGATGCTGACCCGCCGGTCCGCGCTGTCCGCTGTTGCCCTGGCGCTGGCCGGCCCCGCCGCCGCGGCGCCGCGCGGCCGGCGGCGGCAGGTCCTTCCCCATCCCGCCGCGGCGCCCGCGACGCCCGCCACCACCCCGATCGGGCCGGTGGCGACCGACGCGCACTGGGCGTTCATCCAGGACTACAACACCGGCGCGGTGCTGCTGGAAAAGCGCGCTGACGCGCAGATGACTCCGTCATCGATGACCAAGCTGATGACGTTGTACATCCTGTTCTCGCGGCTGAAGGCGGGGCGGCTCAAGCTGGACACGATGCTTCCGGTCAGCCGGACGGCCTGGCGATTCGGCGGGTCGAAGATGTTTGTCGAAGTCGGCACGACCGTTTCGGTCCACGATCTTATCAAGGGTGTGATCGTCGATTCCGGCAACGATGCCTGCGTGGTCCTGGCCGAGGCGATCGCCGGATCGCAGGCGCAGTTCGCGCATCTGATGAACCTGGAAGGCAAACGGCTGGGGCTGACGAACTCGCATTTCATGAACCCGATGGGCTGGCCCGACCCGAACCATTACATGAGCGTGCACGATATCGCCCGCGTGGTGGTGGCGCTGCTGCGGGATTTTCCGGAATACTACCATTTCTTCGCGGATAAGACGTTCACCTACAGCAACATCACCCAGGGCAACCGCAATGTCCTGGTGGATAACGGCATGGCCGACGGGCTGAAGACCGGGCACACGCAGGCGGGCGGCTTCGGGCTGGTGGTCAGCGCCGCACGCGACGGACGGCGCATCGTGATGGTGCTGAACGGGATGCCGAGCGGCCACCAGCGGATCGAACAAGGCGAGCGCCTGCTGGGCTGGGCGTTCGCCAATTTCGCCGACGTCACCTTGTTCCGCGCCGGGCAGACGGTGGACCAGGCGCCGGTCTGGCTGGGGACCGCGCCGCACGTGCCGCTGGTGCCGACGCAGGACGTGACCATGACCGTGCCGCACGGCTGGCAGGCGAAGGCGCGCATCGCGGTGACGTATGACGCCCCGGTCAGCGCGCCGGTGGCGCTGGGCACGCCGCTCGCGCGTCTGACCGTGACCGGGACCGGGATGGCCGATGTCTCGGCGCCGTTGGTGGCCGGCGCGGCGGTGCCGCGGCTGGGGCTGCCCGGGCGAGCGATGGCCGTGTTGCTGCACCTGCTGGCCGTGCGCTAATGTTCGTCACGCTGGAAGGCGGGGAAGGCGCGGGCAAATCCACCCAGGCGCGGCGGCTGGCGGATGCCTTGCGCGCAGCCGGCCGCACGGTGCTGCTGACGCGCGAGCCGGGCGGCGCACCGGGGGCGGAACTGGTGCGCGACACGCTGCTGCACGGCGCGGTCGCGTTCACGCCCGAGGCCGAAACCTTCCTGCATTTCGCCGCCCGCGCCGAGCACCTGGCGCGCGCCATCGTCCCCGCGCTGGCCGCCGGTCAGGTGGTGGTGTGCGATCGCTTCGCCGATTCCACCCTGGCCTATCAGGGCTACGGCCACGGCGTGAAGCTGGAGCGGATTGCGGCGCTGACCGCGATGCTAGGGCGGGCGCCGGACCTGACCTTGATCCTGGACGTCTCGGCCGCGGTGGCGGCGCGGCGGCTGGCCGGACGCGGGCAGCCGGCGGACCGGTACGAGGCGCTGGACGCCGCGTTCCACGACCGCGTGCGCGCCGGTTTCCGCGCCATCGCCGCCGCGGCCCCGGATCGTTGCGTTCAGATCGATGCCGACGCGGACCCGGACACGGTCCACGCCGCGATCCTGGCCGCGGTCAGAACGGCGTATCGCCGCGCACCGTGATGCGGTGCATGACGCGGGTCTCCGCCGGATAGTCGTTGATCGCGAAATGTTGCGTGCAGCGATTGTCCCAGAACGCGAGCGAGCCGGTTTCCCAGCGAAACCGGCAGGTGTGCTCGGGGCGGGTGGAATGGGCCATCAGGAAGTCGATCAACGGGCGGCTTTCGGTGTCCTCCATATCGGCGAAATGCTGCACGTGCCCGCCGATATACAGCGCCTTGCGGCCGGTTTCCGGATGGGTACGGACCAGCGGGTGCACCGATGTGGTCTGCACATCCCCCGGGTCCTTCACCTTCATGGTGGTCTTGCCGGCGTAGAAGTCGCGCCGGTTCTGGCCGTTGTACTTCTTGAAACCGTCGCCGTAGCAGACGGTACGGAGACTCGCGCACAGGCGCTGCATGCCCGGTGACAGGGATTCGTACGCCAGATACTGGTTGGTGAACAACGTGTCGCCGCCGGCGGAAGGAACCTGCTTCGCGTACAGGATCGTGCCCATGGCCGGTTCCGGGGCGAACATCTGGTCGGTGTGCCAGGCGCCGCCGAAATTGCGCTTGTCGGTGGGGCGCTTCACGATTTCCAGAATCTCGGGATGATCCGCCATCCCCTCCATGAACGGATGCAGATGGATCGCGCCGAACCGCCGCGCGAAGGCCAGTTGGCGATCCGGCGACAGGCGCTGGTCGCGGAAGAAGATCACCTGATGGGCCAGCAGCGCGCCGCGGATCTCGGCCAGGACGTCGTCGGCGATGTCGGCGCCGAGATCGACCCCGGTCACCTCGGCCCCAAGGCTGCCGGCGATGGGGTGGGTCTCGATAGACCGCCAGGGCGCGTTGCTGATCTGGTTCATGGTTCCCTCCGGGTGGCTGCTCCCGGGGGATCATGCCAGCCGCCGGCCAGCGCGGAAAGCACGACGGGACCCGGACGCGGCTGGGTTCGTTTGAACCTTCTCCCCGCCGACTACGCTCTCCCCCCGCCAAGAATGAGCACGGCGCGGGTGCCGCCCCCGGGGCGGTCTTCCAGGCGGGCTTCGCCACCGTGCAACTGGGCCACGCGGCGGACCAGGGCGAGCCCCACGCCCGCGCCGCCGCTGTTGCCCGGATCGGCGCGCCAGAACCGTTCGAACACAAGCTCGCGTTGCGCTTCCGGCACGCCGGGGCCGCGGTCATCGACACAAATCCGTCCGCCGGCGCTGAGGGCGACCGAAACGGTCCCGCCACGGGGGGAGAATTTCAGGGCGTTCTCCACCAGGTTCCGCACCGCGATTTCCACCAGCGCGACGTTGCCGGCGATCGTGGGCGTGGGGGCGGTTTCAAGCTCGATCATCCGGCCGCGGCGCAGCGCGTCCGGGGCCAGATCCTCGCATACTTTGCGCGTGACCGCTTCCAGATCGACATCCTCGCGCGCCTCGGCCAGCGCGTCCTCGGCCTGGGCGAAGCGCAGCAGTTCCTGGACCAGCTGCCCCAGGCCGGTCAGTTCGCCCATCATGCGCGCCCGCGCCGCGCCGTCCGGCAGCTCGGCGGCACTCAGCAACAGCACCGCGATCGGCGTGCGCAGTTCATGCGCCACATCGGCGGTGAATTGTTTTTGGATCGCCAGCGAGCGTTGCAGCCGCCCCAGCATCGCGTTGAGCGCCGCCACCACCTGCGCCAGTTCACGCGGCAGCCCGTCGGCGGGCAGGGGCGCCAGCACCTGGCCGGACACGGCGGCGGCACTGATCGCCCCGGCCTGGGTGGCGATGCGGCCCAGCGGGCGCAATGCGCTGCGCGTGGTCAGCAGCATCACCAGGGTGAGCATCGGCACCAGGGTCAACATCGGGATCACCACATGATCCATCATCTCGCCCGCCAGCACGCTGCGCCAGCGCCAGTCGGGATCGCCCAGCATTGCCGCCTGGATCCAGTAGTGATTCGCGCCGATATCCTCGCGTTCGGTCAGTTGCCACAGGCGCCGGGCGCTGCCTGTCGGGTCGGCGAACACCTCGAACTTCTCCTCCAGCGCGGCCAGGCGGCCATGCGCATCGGTCGGAATGGGCGGGAGAAGGCCGAGATTGGCGGACGCGATCAGCTGGCGATGATAGGCCAGGCGGTGATCGAAAGCGCGGAAGCCATAGTTCCGTTTATAATGGGCGAAGGCATACAGGCGGGCGGGGTCGCGCCCGCCAGCCAGCGCCGCAGCCACCGACTCGGCCTGGTTCTCCAGCGTCTCACGGCGCAGATAGTCGGTTTCCAGAAGGTATTTCGTGAACGTTACGATTGTCAGAACCGCGGCCACCGCCAGCGCACCCAGCACCATGCGTCGCGCCAAAGTGCGCCCCAGGCTGGGCGGCGCGGCGCGGCGGATCACGGCCCCGTCTCGCTCAGCAGGTAGCCGACGCCGCGCATCGCGGTGATGGTCGCCGAGGCACCGGCAGTCTCCAATCTGCGGCGCAGCCTGGAGACCGCGGCCTCGATCGCATTCGGCGTGACCTCGGCATCGTCGAACGAGTAGATCGCGCGTTCCAGCGCGTCGCGCCGCAACACGCGCCCGGGCTGGCGCAGCAGCG
>JAKAZJ010000189.1 GCA_021826565.1 Pseudomonadota bacterium
GCCACTTCGGGCGGCGTGCCCCAAGCTCCCCCTTGCGCGTACACCCGGCGCGGGGCCAGATGGGCGCGAACACGCGGAGGAACCGATCATGGCCCAGGCCCCCCATCTTGCCGACCCCGATGGCGACTACCAGACCCTGCATGAGTTCATCCCCGCTGCCCGCGCCAAGCTGTCGGACAACACCTGGGGCTATCTGATCGGGGCCACCGAGACCGAAACGACCATGCGCCGCAACCGCGCTGCGCTGGATCAGATCGCGTTCCGTCCGCGGGTCTGCCGCGACGTCGCGCATGTGGACACGTCGCGGCAATTCCTGGGAATGCGGATGCGCCTGCCGGTGTTCCTGGCGCCCGTCGGATCGCTGGAATCGTTTCACCCCGGCGGGGCCGGGGAGGCGGGACGCGCGGCGTCCGAATTCGGCGTGCCGATCATGGTGAGTTCGGTCACCAAGCCCGGTCTGGAAGAAACCGCCGCGGCCACGCCGGGGCCCAAGATTTTCCAGCTTTACGTGCGCGGCGACGACGCTTGGGTGGACGATATTGTGCATCGCGCGGTGGCGGCCGGCTACAACGCGTTCGCCGTGACCGTGGATACCGCCTCCTATTCCCGTCGCGAGCGCGATATCGCCGCCCGCTTCGTCAAGCCCTGGCGGGCAGCGGCCACGGGCCATGAGTTCCAGGCCAGCTGGACCTGGCGCAATGTTGCCCGCTTCAAGGAGAAGCACCAGATTCCGCTGATCCTGAAAGGCATCGCCACCGCCGAGGATGCCGAGGCGGCGTGCGATCTGGGCGTGGACTGCGTCTATGTCTCGAATCATGGCGGACGACAGTTGGACCAGGGACGGGGCGCGATGGATGTGCTGCCGGAAGTGGTGGAAACCGTGCATGGCCGGGCCCGCGTGGTGATCGATGGCGGGATTTGCCGCGGCACCGATGTGGTCAAGGCGATCGCCAGCGGCGCGGACGCGGTTGCGATCGGACGGCTGTATTGCTACGGCTTGGCCGCCGAGGGCGCGGCCGGGGTGCATCGCGTGCTGGAATTGCTGGAACTGGAAACCGCGATCGCGATGGCGCTGCTGGGGGTGACGAAACTCTCAGGCCTGACGCCGGATCATCTGTTCCGCGGCGCTCCGTCGGTCGTAGCGCCGCATGTCCACAGCGCCTTCCCGCTGCTGTTCGCGACGCCGGAATCCCCGGCGCGCTGAGCCCAAGGAGATACGAATATGCGTGGCATCGTCTTTACCGGCGGGCGTGAGCTGGAACTGATGGACTTCCCCGACCCCACGCCCGGTCCGGGCGAGGTGGTTCTGGAGATGAAGGCGTCCGGCATGTGCGGTTCGGACCTGCACCAGTACCGGCGGCCCAAGGGCGTCAAGGAAAGCGTGGGGGGCCTGCCGGCCAACCCGGACCCGGTGATCGGCGGCCACGAACCTTGCGGCATCGTCGCCGCGCGCGGCCCCGGCCTGACCGATGCAGATGCGCGCATCGGCGCGCGGGTGATGGTGCATCATTACCAGGGTTGCACCCATTGCGGACATTGCCGATCCGGCTGGCAGCAACTGTGCCAGGAAGTGCCGGTGAAGGTGTACGGCAACAATGCCCATGGCGGGCACGCGAACTATCTGAAGGTACCGGCGAACACGCTGGTGCCGCTGGCCGACGAACTCTCGTTCGAGGCCGGGGCGGCGATCTCGTGCGGCACCGGAACGGCCTGGGGTGCGCTGCGACGGATGAACCTGTCGGGCAACGATACCATCGCCATCTTCGGTCAGGGGCCGGTCGGTTTGTCCGGGACGCAGCTGGCCAAGGCGATGGGGGCGCGGGTGATCGCGCTGGATATTTCGCCCGAACGGCTGGCGCGGGCACGCGAATTCGGCGCCGACGAAGTGGTGGATTCGCGGTCCAACGATCCGGTCGCGGCGATCAAGGACCTGACCCATGGTCGCGGCGCGGATTGCACGCTGGATACATCCAGCGCGCCCGAGGGTCGGATTGCCGCGATCCGTAGCGCCAAAGTCTGGGGCACCATGTGTTTCGTCGGTGAGCGGAACAATGTCACGATCGACGTCAGCCCGGATATCCTGCGCAAGCAGTTGACGATGATCGGGTCATGGACATTCTCGGTGATCGGGCAGGCGGAATGCGCGCGCTTTATCGTTGAACGCAACCTCGCGGTCGATCAGTTGTTCACGCATCGTTGGAAGCTTAGTCAGGCCGAGGAAGCGTACCAGCTGTTCGATCAGCAGAACAGCGGCAAGGGTGTATTCCTGATGTGAGCGCGACCCGGGCGGCGGTTGCCGCGGCGTATCGGGAACTGGGCCGGCGTGGGTTCACGCCCGGCTCGGCGGGGAATGTGTCGGCGCGAACCCGGGGCGGGATGCTGATCACCCCTTCCGGGGTCGGCGCGGAGGCGGTCACGGCGCGCGCGATCGTTTCGGTGCAGGATAGCGGGGCGGTGCGCGGGCGGGGGCTGCCGTCCAGTGAGGCGCCGATGCACGCGGCGATCTACCGCGCATTCCCCGATGCCGGGGCGATCGTGCATACCCATGCCGATTGCTGCACCGCGCTGGCCTGTCTGACCGAACCGCTGCCCGCGTTCCATTACATGATCGTCGCTTTCGGCGGCGCCGATATTCGCTGCGCGCCCTATGTGACCTTCGGCACCCCGGCCCTGGCGGTCGCCGCAGTGGCCGCGCTGCAGGGTCGCCGTGCCTGCCTGCTCGCCCATCACGGAATGATCGTTTACGCCGCGGACGTGGCCACGGCGCTGTCGGATGCGATCGTGTTGGAAAGCCTGGCTCGGCAATATCTGCTGGCGCGGGCGGCGGGCACGGTGCGATGCCTCACCGCGACCGAGATCGCCGAGGCGACCGCGCGTTTCGCGACCTACCGCCGGTCTGGCGGATTGTAGCGTAGCTCCACCGTCAGGTGCGACAGCGCGCCCAACGCTCGCAATCGTGCATGGTATTGGGCCAGGTCCCGCGGTACGGAAGTTTCAATCGATAAAATCGCGCCGAGATGTCCCGGCCCCAGGCGCCACAGATGCAGATCGGCGATGCGGTCTCCGGACGAGGTCACCATGTCGCGGATCGCCGCCTCGGTACGGGGATCAGCCTGCTTATCCAATAGGATTCCTCCCGTGTCGCGGATCAGCCCGAACGCCCAGGAGGCAATCACCACCGACCCCACCAGCCCCGCCAGCGGGTCCATCCAGACCCAGCCGAACGCCCAGGCCAGCGCCAGCCCCAGGATCACCATGACCGAGACAGCCGCGTCCGCGATCACATGCACCACCGCGGCGCGCATGTTGTTGTCGCGATGGATGGCGGTGTGGTCGTGCTCGGCGAACTGGTGGCTGGTCTCCTCCGTGCCCACCCGCAGCTGCGCGGTAAACTCGTGCGGTTCGGGGATAATCTCCCGGCTTTCCAGGTAACCGGTGCCAGGCACGGCGCGGAAGGTGAAGGCCTGGATGGTCCCGTCGGCGCGCTCCGTGGTCAGCGTCACCGCAGCGGGATCGGCGGCCATCCGCAAGCGGAACACCGGCGGCGTGCCGGTCTCGAAAATCTCCAGCACGCCGGAGGCCGCGGCATGGGCATGGCCATGGTGATGGTGGTCGTGTGCGCCGCCGGACAGCAGCCAGGCGCTGGCGATGTTGACCGCCAGGCCCAGCGCGGCGATCGGAATCGCCTCGGAAAAATGGATCGGCACCGGCGCGAACAGCCGCCGCACCGCTTCCACCGCGATCAGAGCCGCGATCAGGGCCAGAACGATCGCCGAGGTATATCCCGCCAGGTCACCGAATTTCCCGGTCCCGAAGCTGAAACGGGCATCCGTGGCATGGGTCCTGGCATAGCGATAGGCCAGCGCCGCCAGCAGCAATGCTCCGGCATGGGTGGACATGTGCAGCCCATCCGCCACCAGCGCGATCGACCCGAACCAGGCCCCGCCGACGATTTCCAGGATCATCATTGCGCTGCACAGCGCGATCACCGCACGGGTGCGACGTTCCGCATCCGCATGATCGGTGCCGAGGAAGACGTGCGGATGGGCGAAGTCGGACATGGGTGCCGCTTTCAACGTAGATAGGTTCGCACGAGCGCGATCAGCGTCTCGGCCGCCGGCCCATCCAGCGCGTCGGCCGGGTGAGCCAGATGGTTGCGGATGTGGTCCTCCACGACCTCCGCCATCAGCCCGGCCATCGCGCCACGGGCGCCGGCGATCAGGTGCAACAACGCGCTACACTCGGCTTCAGCCAGCAAGGCGCGTTCGATCGCGTCGATCTGCCCGCGCAGGCGGCGGATGCGGGCCAGCAGGCGCGGACGCTGTTCAGCGGCATGGGCCATGCGCAGTAGAATAGGGTAGGGGGCTACCCTATACAAGCCCCACCCGACGCGCGCTTGCTTGCGCCGCGCCCGCGCTGGATAACCCACGCCGCCACCGCCCCGGACCCAGACGATGCCCGAGCTTCACCGTTCCCGCGTGCTCATCATCGGCGCCGGCCCCGCCGGCTATACCGCCGCGATCTACGCCGCCCGTGCCGGGCTGTCCCCGGTACTGGCGACCGGGCTGACGCCGGGCGGGCAACTGACCATCACCACCGATGTCGAGAACTATCCGGGCTTCGCCGAGGTCATCCAGGGTCCGTGGCTGATGGAGCAGATGGCAGCGCAGGCGACCCATGTCGGCACCAAAATCATGTTCGATCCGATCGTCGCCGCGGACCTGTCCGTGCGCCCGTTCCGCTGTCAGGGCGATTCCGGCGATACCTACCTGGCCGACGCCGTGATCATCGCGACCGGCGCCGAGGCGCGCTGGCTCGGGCTTCCGTCCGAGAAGCGCTACGCCGGGCGGGGCGTGTCCGCCTGCGCCACCTGCGACGGGTTCTTCTTCCGCGGCAAAAGCGTGGTGGTGGTCGGCGGCGGCAATACCGCGGTGGAGGAGGCGCTGTATCTGACCCATCACGCCACCCGCGTCACCCTGATCCATCGCCGCGACCGGCTGCGGGCGGAGAAAATCCTGCAGGACCGCCTGTTTGCCAGCCCGAAGATCGACCTGGTCTGGAATGCGACGGTTGCCGAGATCCTGGGCGCGGGCACGCCCGAGACGGTCACCGGCGTGCGCCTGACCGACACGGCAACCGGCGCGGAACGAATCCTGCCGACCGATGGCGTGTTCATCGCCATCGGCCACGCGCCCAACACTGCCCTGTTCGCCGGCCAACTGGCGATCGAC
>JAKAZJ010000190.1 GCA_021826565.1 Pseudomonadota bacterium
CGGCGGTTCGCCGCCATACTCGGCCCCCCAGCTCAGGGCGAAATCGGTCAGGATGGTGTTCGCATAGCCCTCGGTCAGCAGCGCGGTGTTGGAATTGCGCCCATCGACGATCACCTGCACCGGCGCCGGCTGGCCGGTCAGCAAGTCGCGGGTGAAGCGGCGATCGATCACCAGCACCAGCCGAACCTGGCGGGAGTCGATCAGCGCGTCGATCCGGTGCGAACTGCGCAGCATCGCGATCAGATGGAATGTCGGCGAGCCGACGAAGCGCGCCACCAAATCGCGCGAGGCCTGGCTCGGGTCCTGATCGTAGATCGCGATCGGCACGTGATTGAGATCGAAGGTGGCGGCGTAGCCGAACACCATGAGCTGGATCAGCGGCGGCCCGATCAGCACCATGCGGCTTTTCGCATCGCGCAGCACCGCCAGCAGTTCCTTGACGATCAGCGCGAGCACCTGGCCGATCATGCGCCTAATCCAGCCGCTTGCGCGCGGTGGCCCGCGCGAGGCCGAGGAAGATCGCCGCCATCACCGCCAGCGCCAGGGCGTTGGGCAGGATCACCGACCAGACATCGCCGGCCAGGAACACCGATTGCAGGATGGCCACGAAATACCGCGCGGCGACGACATGAGTGAGAAGCCGCACCACCGCGGGCATCGCGTTGATGTCGAACACGAAGCCCGAGAGGATGAAGGCGGGCAGGAAAGTGGTGATGATGGCGATCTGCCCGGCCACGAACTGGTTGCGCGCGAAGCCCGAGATCAGCAGCCCCATCCCCAGCGCCGCCAGCATGAACAGCGCCGAGGTGGCGGTCAGCACCCAGACCGAGCCTTCGAGCGGCACGCCGAACAGGAACACCGCGATCGCCACCGAGGCGCCCATTCCGCCCATCCCCAGCAGGAAATACGGGATCAGCTTGGCCAGCAGCACCTCGTTGATGGTGACCCGGGTGACCATCAGCGCTTCCAGCGTGCCGCGTTCCCATTCCCGCGCGATCACCAGCGCCGTTAGCAGCGCGCCGGTCAGGGTCATGATGACCGCGATCAGTCCGGGCACCAGATAGTCCCGGCTGTCCACCGCCGGGTTGAAGCGCACCTGCGGCTGGACCGAGAGCGCGATCGGCGGCGCGCGTCCCTGCGCGGTGGCCCGTTGGGTCAGCCAGTTCGCCCAGAGCTGCTGCACATAGCCCTCGATCAGCCGTGCGTCGTTGGCGTCCACCCCGTTGACGATCACCCCGATCGGGGCGTCGCCGCCGGCCTGGGCGCGGCGGGCGAAATCGCTCGTGAGCCAGACGATCGCCTGCACCCGGCGCGCGGCCATCGCACGCTCCGCCGCCTGGATGGTCAGGAAGCGGCGCGGGCGAAAGAATGGCGAATGGGCGAAGGCGCCGGTAAAACTGGCGGACAGCGCGCCCGGCCGCTGGACCACCAGCGCGACCGGAACGTTGCGCGCATCGAGCGAGACCCCGTAGCCGAAGATCAGCAGCAGCACCGCGGGCAGCAGGAAGGCGATCGCCAGCGCCGAGGGGTCGCGCCAGATCTGCAACGTTTCCTTGCGCAGCAGCCCGATCAGCCGACGCGATGCCGCGCCGCTCATGCCGCCTGTCCGATCACGGAGATGAAGGCGTCCTCCATGGTGGGGTCCGGCCGTTCGGCGGTGCGGGCGGTCTGCTTGATCGCCTCCGGCTCGCCCTCGGCCAGCACCCGGCCCTGCGCCATGATGACCAATCGATCGCAGTACTCCGCTTCCTCCATGAAATGGGTGGTCACCAGCACCGTCACCCCCTGTTCGGCGAGGGCGGCGATGCGACGCCAGAACTCCCGCCGGGCCAGCGGGTCCACCCCCGAGGTGGGCTCGTCGAGAAACAGGATGTCCGGCTCGTGCATCAGCGCGCAGGCCAGCGCGAGGCGCTGCTTGTAGCCGAGCGGCAGGTCGCGGGCGGTCGCCTCGCGCAGGCCGCCGAGTTCGAACTCCGTCTCGGCCCAGGCGATGCGGGCGCTCCGGCGCGCCCCCGCCAGGCGATAGGCGCTGGCGAAAAAGCGCAGGTTCTGGGCCACCGACAGGTCGCCATAGAGCGAGAATTTCTGCGCCATGTAGCCGATCCGCGCGCGCGCCGGGGCCGCCGCCGTGCGCAGGTCGAACCCGGCGACGCGCAGGCTGCCGGCGGACGGCGGCAACAGCCCGCACAACATGCGGAAGGTGGTGGATTTGCCGGCGCCGTTGGCCCCCAGCAGGCCGAAAATCTCTCCGCGCGCGACCGCGAAGCTGACGTCATCGACCGCGGTGAAGCTGCCGAAGCGGCGGGTCAGATGGGCCACCGAGATGACCTCGCCGTTCGCCTCGACCTCGCGCCGGGGGGGAAGGTCGGACGGGGCTTGCGACCGGGCGGGCGACTGCCCGCGCAGCCGGGCGACGAACCCGTCCTCGAAACGGGGCGGCACCGGCCGCAGGGTCACCTCCGGCGGGGGTTCGGGAGGAGCGGCTGCCGCCATCACCACCCGCACGCCACTGCCCTGGATCACGGTGTCGATCACGCCCGGCAGACCGGCAAGCAGGGCCTGCAAGCGACGGCGCCCGAACCCGGCGGTGGCGCGGAAGCTGCGGCCGGCCATCGTCGCGGTGAAATCGGCGGGCGGCCCCTGGCCGAGCAGCCTGCCCTCATGCAGCAGCAGCACGTGCTCGCAGCGTTCGGCCTCGTCCAGATAGGCGGTGCTGAACAGCACCGTCATCCCCGCCGCCCGCGTCAGATGGTCGATGATCTGCCACAACTCCCGCCGCGACACCGGATCGACGCCCACCGTCGGTTCGTCCAGCAGCAGCAGTTCGGGCGGGCGCACCAGCGTGCAGGCGAGGCCGAGCTTCTGCTTCATCCCGCCCGACAGCCGCCCCGCCATGCGCGCGATGAAGGGGCCGAGCCCGGTCATGTGCAGCAGCTCGGCATAGCGCTCGGGCCGCTCGG
Source organism: Pseudomonadota bacterium (assembly GCA_021826565.1). The sequence continues at coordinate 2,961 of JAKAZJ010000190.1, forward strand.
ACGGCGTCACGCCCTGCAGATCGGCGTAGAGATCGAGATTTTCGCGGACGCTGAGATCCTCGTAGAGGCCGAAGCGCTGAGGCATGTAGCCAAGCTGCCCCTGCACCCTGAGCGGATCGGCCGCGACATCGGTCCCGAGCACGGTGATGCGGCCGGACTGGACGCGCAGCAGGCCGGCAACCAGGCGCATCAAAGTGGTCTTCCCGGCGCCATCGGGACCGATCAGCCCGGTGACCCGCCCGATGGCGGCCTCGGCCGTCACCCCGTCAAGCGCCAGCACCTCCCGCTTGCCCAGGCGGAAGCGGTGGCGGATCGCGTCCAGCCGCAGGGCCGGGGCGGGGTCAGCGGGTTCCGGCATGGTCCGGGCCACAGCCGGGGGGCTGCGGGATCGGCCGCGCCCCGGGCGCGATCCGGACCGTCGCCGGCATCCCCAGCCGCAGCCCGCCATCGTCGTCGCAGACATAGACCCGCAGCTGGTAAACCAGCGCGGTGCGCAGCGCCGGGGTCTCCACCGTCTTCGGCGTGAACTCCGCCACCGGGGAGAGATAGCCGATCCAGCCGTGATAGACGTGACCGGGGGAGCTGTCGGTGGAGACGGTGGCGGGCGCGCCGAGCGGCACCTTACCCAGCGCGTCCTCCGGCACATAAGCGCGCACCCAGAGCGGGTTGGGCAGGGCAATGGTGAAGACCGGCGTTCCGGGCGCGGCCATGTCGCCGGGCTCGAGGATACGATCCTCCACCACCCCGTCGGCCGGCGCGTAGAGCCGGGTATCTTCCCACTCCCGCCGCGCCAGCGCGACCGCGCCGCGTGCCGCCTCGACGGTGGCGGCGGCGGCGGCGATGTCCTCGACGCGCGGCCCTTTCACCGCCAGGACCCAGGCCTGACGCGCCGCCTCGTGTTGCTGGCGGGCGGCGTCATAGGCGGCGTGGGCGTCGTCCCGGGCCTGAACCGTGCCGGAACTGGTCCGCGCCAGCGCCTCGGCGCGGCGATAGTTCACCGCATCGTTGCGGTAGGTCACCGCGAGCGCGTCCATGGTGGCCCGAGCCTCGGCGATCTCCTCCGGGCGGGACCCGGCGCGCAGCTTCGCCAGAGCCTGCTGGTCCGCCGCGAGTTGCCCGCGGGCCTGGGCCAGCGCGGCGGCGTAGCGCGTGGCATCGAGGGTCGCCAGCAACTGGCCCCGCTTCAGCACCGCGCCTTCCTGCACCAGCATCCGCATGATGTGGCCGGTGTCGTTGAACGCCGGCTGGACCTCGCGGATATCGACATCGCCATACAAGGTGAGCGCGCCGGCCGCGCCCGCCCCATCGCGACGGAGATGGTACCAGATCCCCCCCGCAACGGCGGCGAGGATCACCAGCAGCAGAACCAGACGAGCGCGCAACGGCATGGCGGTATGGGCCAGGACGAATGTTCCGCGGCAGGCTAGGCCCTCCCGCCGCCGGCGTCTTGATCCGGATCAACCGCGACGCATCGCCCCGCGCTCGTACCACCCTCGGCTGGCCCGCACGATCCGCACCACCGACAGCATCACCGGCACCTCCACCAGCACGCCGACCACGGTGGCCAGCGCCGCGCCGGACTGGAAGCCGAACAGCGCGATCGCCGCCGCCACCGCGAGCTCGAAGAAGTTCGATGCCCCGATCAGCGCCGAGGGCCCCGCCACGCACCATTCCGTGCCCAGCGCGCGGTTCACCCCATAGGCCAGGGCGGAGTTGAAATAGACCTGCACGATGATCGGCACCGCCAGCAGCAGGATCACCGCCGGCTGCGCCACGATCTGCCGCCCCTGCAGGCCGAACAGAATCACCAGCGTCGCCAGCAGCGCCACCAGCGAGGCCGGCCCCAGCCGGCGCAGCATCGCCGCCAGCGCCCCCGGCCCGCCGCGCAACAGCCCGCGCCGCCAGGTCTGGGCGATGATCACCGGCACCACGATATACAGCACCACCGACAGCACCAGCGTGTCCCACGGCACGGTGATGGAGGACAGCCCCAGCAGCAGCCCCACGATCGGGGCGAAGGCCACCACCATGATCGTATCATTCAACGCCACCTGGCTGAGGGTGAAATGCGGCTCCCCGTCCACCAGGTTGGACCAGACGAAGACCATCGCCGTGCAGGGCGCGGCGGCGAGCAGGATAAGCCCGGCGATGTAGCTGTCGATCTGCGCCGCCGGCAGCAGCGGGCGGAACAGATAGCCGATGAACAGCCAGCCCAGCGCGGCCATCGAGAACGGCTTGACCAGCCAGTTCACACCAACGGTGGTGG
>JAKAZJ010000191.1 GCA_021826565.1 Pseudomonadota bacterium
GTGGGTGCGAACACGGTCTGCCCGGCAGTCGCGCCGGTCAGGTGATCGACCACCGCGCGATTGGTGAACAACCCGCGCAGCATCACCTCCCAATTGCCGCGGCGCGACGCATAGACGTTCAGATCGTGCGGGCTTTCCCCGCGATCGACCAGCCAGGAAGCAGCGGCGCTTTCGGGCGGGATCGCGCCAGCGGGCGAGATGTGATCGGTGGTGATATCGTCGCCGAGAACCAGCAGCGGATGCGCTGTGATGACCGCGGCCGGGGCGGGCGGCGTGGCGAATTTCACGAAGGGCGGTGGGCGTAGATAGGTGCTGCGCGGATCCCACGGGAACAGGCGCGCGTCGGGAGCGGCCAGGGCGGCCCACGCGCCCGGGCGGTCTGATTCCGCGGCCACGGTGGCGATGTCCGACGGATCGGTGCCGGCGGCCACCGCGGCATCGATCTCGCTTCCCGATGGCCAGAGCTCCGCGAGACGCACCGGCCGGCCCTCTTCGGTATGCCCCAGCGCGTCGCGCGTGAGATCGATCCCGGCGTGTCCGGCGATCGCGAAGGCCACGACCAGGGGCGGCGAGGCGAGCAGCGCGGCCTCGATCTGGCTGTGCACCCGCCCCGGGAAATTGCGATTGCCCGACAGCACCGCGACCGGCTTGAGCCCGGCCGCGACGGCGGTGGCGGCCACCGGCAAGAGCGGACCGGAGTTGCCGATGCAGGTGGCGCAGCCATAGCCGGCGATGGCGAAGCCGAGCGCCGCCAGATCATCGAGCAGTCCGGCGCGGCGCAGCCTCCGCTCGCTTGCCGGCGATCCGGGGGTCAGCGACGTCTTGACCCAGCGCGGCACCGTGAGGCCCAGCGACCGGGCCTTGCGGGCCACCAGCCCCGCCGCCGCCAGCAGCCGAAAGTCGCTCGTGTTGGTGCAGGACGTGATGGCGGCGATGGCAACCGCATCGGCGGGAACCCCGTCCACCGGTGTGCCGGCTGCCGGCGATCCGGCGGCGGCGAGCGCAGCGGGCACCTCGGCAAGGTCCAGCAGGTCCTGCGGCCGGCGCGGACCCGCGACCGCAGGGCGCAGCGACGCCAGGTCGATCTCGATGATCGCGGTATAGCGTGGCGTCTCCTCCGGCCGGTGCCACAGCCCGCTCGCCCGTGCATATGTCTCCACCAACGCGATCTGCGCCGCTTCCCGGCCGGTGGCGTGCAGATAGGCAAGCGTGTGGCGGTCGATCGGGAAGCAGGCGGTGGTGGCGCCGTATTCCGGTGCCATGTTGGCGACGACGCAGCGCTCGCCGGCGGTGAGAGACTCAAGCCCGGGTCCGAAGAACTCGACGAATTCGCCCGACACGCCGAACTGCCGCAGGCGGCTGGTCACCACGAGCGCAAGGTCGGTGGCAAGCAGGCCTTCGGGCAGCCGGCCGAGAAGGCGGACGCCGATCACCTCCGGGATGCGCAGCGTGACCGGAACCCCGAACATGGCGCCTTCGGCCTCCAGCCCGCCGACACCCCAGCCGAGCACGCCGATGCCGTTCACCATCGGCGTGTGGCTGTCGGTGCCGAGCAGCGTGTCGGGGATGGCCCAGGAGACCCCGGCCCGCCGCGCGGTATCGACCACCGTCGCCAGCCGCTCCAGGTTGATCGTGTGCATGATGCCGGTGCCGGGCGGGAACACCCGGAACCCCCGCACTGCGGCCGCCGCCCATTTCATGAATCGGTAGCGCTCGGCATTGCGCTCCATTTCCCGCGCCATGTTGGAAGCCAGCGCCGCCGCGGTCGCCGACACATCGACCGCCAGCGAATGGTCGGTCGAGGTCGCCACCGGCAGGACCGGGTTGAGAAGCGCCGGATCGCCGCCGGCGGCGGCGATCGCGTCGCGCATCGCAGCGATATCCACCAGCGCCGGGCCGCAGGTGGTGTCGTGCATCAGGATGCGGCCCGGCGCGAACGGGATTTCGGCCGCGCTGCGGCCGTTTTCGAGCCAGGCGAGGAAGGCAGCCTGCACAGCTTCCGGGGCGTCGTCCTGGCGCAGCACGTTCTCCAGCAGCACGCGGTGGCACCACGGCATGCGCGAAATCCGTCCCTGCGCGGCGGCGCGCAGATCGACGATGCGGCGGCGGCCGAAGACACCGGTGATTTCGGCATGCGGAACCGGGGGACGGTCAGACGGCATGGCGGGGCCTTGTGGGGGGGGATGGACGCGACGGGAAGAAGAAAGTCGTATTACGCTACAAAAGACAATATAATCACCGCAGCGCCGGAGCCTTCACCCGCCGCGCGCCCTCGAGGTGGACGCGCAGATACGCTGCCGCCGTCGCAAGCTCGCCGCCTTCCAGCAGGTCCAGCAGCTCCAGATGCTCGGTGCATTGCCGCGCCAGCCGGCTGCGATCGACGGTGAGACGGTATTCGAGCAGCCGCCGCACCTTGTTCACTCGCCGCAAGCCGTCGAGGAAGAATGGATTGCCCGACCAGCCCACGATCGTCTCGTGGAACTCCGAGTTGCGCTGGAACAGCTTCGCGCGGGACAGGGTCTGCGCCGCGCCGTCGAGCAGGTCGCGCTGTTCCCGCCGCAGCCGGGCCAGCGACGCGGCATCGACGCGGAAGGTGGGTTCGAGGATCGCCGCGGTCTCGATGGTGGCGCGGAACCGGTAGCCCATGTCGTAGGCTTCGCGTGAGGTGAGCACCGGCAGGAAGGCCCAGCCGCGGCCGGGTAGGCGTTCCGCCCAGCCTTCCTGGGCGATGCGGCCCAGGATCGCCACCGCCCGGTTCCGGGTCAGGTCGTAGCGGCGCATCAGCTCGTTCTCGGTGATGCGCTCGGGCAGCACGCCCTCCAGCCGGTCGGCCGCGACAGCGAGATAGGGTTCGTCGTCGGCGTCGTCCGCGTCCGCGGCCGCGTCCGCGGCCGGCGGGTCCAGCTCTTCGCTGTTCTTTTCGAGGAAGAAGCCGCGATTGCGCTCGCGGCGCACCACGCCGGCGGCCGCCAGCGCCTCCAGCGCGGCGCGGATCGGGGCGCGGGAGACACGGAATGTGTCGGCCAATGCCTGCTCGGGCAGATGCTGGCTGCGCCGCATCCGCTGCGCGCGCACATGCGCCAGAATCTGTGCCGAAAGCCGCGAGGGAAGGTCTGCCGTCTGCATCCGCTGCCTTCTGCTTGTTCACGCCCAAGGGGACCGAGGCGCCCGGAGTGCCCCGGACGGCGGCATGGCGCAACCCGCGGCCCTTGACCGTGCGCGCACATTGTCTTATGGGCCTACAAAAGTCAATATGACCACAAGGATTCGAACACACCGAACCCGTGCGGCGCCGCGCCCCATCGCCGCTCGAAATCCGTTCAAGGCCAAGAAGGAGAGACGTCCCCGTGAGCAATTCGAACCTGTCGGCGCCGATCGCCGCGGCCGTCGCAGCCGAACCCGGCGCCGCGGCGCAGGTCTTCCGCAAGATCGCCTGGCGCCTGATGCCGCTGATCACGATCGCCTACATCGTGAACTTCCTCGACCGGATCAATGTCGGCTTCGCCGCGCTGACGATGAACCGCGCGATCGGCCTGACCCATGCCGAATTCGGCATCGGCGCCGGCATCCTGTTCCTCGGCTACACGATCTTCGAGCTGCCCTCGAACATCGCGCTGCATCGTGTCGGCGCGCGGATCTGGCTCTCCCGGATCATGATCAGCTGGGGCATCGTGGCGATGGCCGCGATGTTCGTCGTCGGAGCCAGAAGTTTCTATCTTGCCCGCTTCCTGCTCGGCATGGCGGAGGCCGGATTTTTCCCCGGCGCGGCGTTCTACCTCTCCGAGTGGTTCCCGGTGCAGTACCGGGCCCGCATCTTCGCCTGGTTCCTGCTCGGCATTCCAGTTGCTTCCGTCATCGGCGGCCCGGTTTCCGGCGCCCTGCTGCACATGCACGGGTTCGCCGGAATCGCCGGCTGGCAGTGGCTCTATCTGATCGAGGGCGCGCCCGCCGTCGTGATCGGCCTGCTGATGCTCGGCCTGAAGGACAAGCCCGAGCAGGCCGGCTGGCTGACCGGGGAGGAAAAGCGTCTGGTCCGCGCCGAGCTCGATGCCGAGGTGCGCGACCGTCCGAAACACCATCTCTGGGCGGCGCTGTCGGATTTTCGCGTCGTGATGATCGCGCTGATCCAGTTCACCTTCACCGTCGGCGCCTACGGCGTTGCGATCTTTCTGCCGATGATCATCAAGGCGCAGCACTTCTCCAACCTGACCGTCGGCTGGATCTACGCCTTGCCGAGTCTGCTGTCTTGCGTCGTGATGGTGCTCTGGGCCGGCATCGTCGATCGCAGCAGCCAGAAAATGCTGCACCTGACTGCGATGTGCCTGATCTCCGGGCTCGGGTTGGTGCTTGCGGTCTATGCCGGCTCGTTCCCTCTCGCCTTCGCCGGTCTGACAGCGGTGGTGGTGTGTACCAACGCCGCGCGCGCGGTGCTGTGGACCATCCCAACGCGCTTCCTCGCCGGGCTCGGCGCCGCGGCGGGGCTCGCCTTCATCAACTCGATCGGCACCGTGGGCGGGTTCGTCGGCCCCTCGATCATGGGCTGGCTGCGCGGCGCCACCGGCTCGTTCGACGACGGGCTGCTGGCGCTGTCCGGGTTCATGTTCCTCTCGGTGGTGCTGATCCTGGTGCTGCGCGCCTTCATGATCGAGCGTTGAAGTTGGATTGCGAGTCCGGCATGCCAACAGACAGCCACCCGATCCGGTACCGGCCATCCTGTCGGAATGCCGAGCGAACGTGATGTCCGCACCGCGCCGTGCCGCAGTGAACACGGTGCGCTCGGGCAAGCGTCGGATCGAGGCCGCCGAAGCGGTCGCGGTCAATCGCCGCCCCGTCGGCGCGTGAATGCGCGCCTTCGGGGCGGCTGGCCGCCGAGCCCGATGAGACGGCGATCCGTTGGGCGACTGAAACCAGCCTCTCCAACCAGGCGCACCATGGCCGCAGCCGCGCCCCGCAAGGGGAGACACCGGCGGTCCCGCGGCCGGCGGCGCGGCTCACGCAGTCGCGGATTTCCCGTCCGACCAATCAAAGCAAGTTGCGGTTCATGGTGCATGAAGGGGACTGAACACCGCGATCCTTCGGCGCTTCCCGTCGCCGCCCTACCCCGCCGGTTCCATCCCCGCCAGCGCGCGCCACTCCGCCTCGGTGATCGTCCGCACCCCGAGTTCGGCGGCCTTGCGCGCCTTCGACCCGGCGTCCTCCCCCACCACCACCAGATC
>JAKAZJ010000192.1 GCA_021826565.1 Pseudomonadota bacterium
CACGGGCTTTGTGCCCTGCCAGGCGGAGCGGAGCAAGGGCGGGCAAGCAGCCACCATTCCCGCCCAAGCCAGCCGCGGTTCGCCGTTGGCCCATTCCGATCAGGGTGATAGCCTAAGTTTCAGACCGGCGGGCTGATCGGCGCTCGGCGTTCCCGCAGCAACCCCGGCTGAACGGCCGGCCACCCAAGCGGGCGGCCCTGAGGTGCGCTCGCCGTTGCCTCGGGCCGGGGACCCATTTCGGTTATGCGGTGCAACCGGCGGCTTCGTGCCGCCTGCATCCGATCTCGGAATCCAGGGACGTCCCATCCGGCCCCGAATCGCGGCCACCCGGGAAACGCCAAAAACGGAACCAGCGGCGATCGGGACCACCGGGTGGCCCGGGAATCCTGCCCGCTCACACCCCTTGACCCGGTCACGGCGCACCGTCCTACACGCTTGAGTGTGCCGCCTGGCGCCAGAGAGGGGGGGAACCGCCGGGGGAATAGGCGGCGGAATTCAAAGGAATCGTGCGAAAATCACCCATGATACCGTTTGACGGACCACGATTTCCCATGCTATCCCATGGATGCCCAATGACGGGCGGAACACCCAGCTTTGTCCCACCCCTATGGCGCGGCGGGCCGGAGCCAGCGCGAGGGTCCGGCCAGGCGGATGTCCCCTTTCATGGGCAGCCATCAGAACAAGCTGGACGGCAAGGGCCGCGTGTCCGTCCCCGCGTCGTTCCGCGCCGTGCTCCGCCGCTATGCCGGCGCGGCGGACGAGGACGCGCTCTGCCGCATGGTGCTGCGGAAATCCCATCAGCTCCCCTGCATCGAGGCATGGCCGGAAGCGGTGTTCGCCCATCTCGGCGCGCAACTCGATCGCATCCCCCTGTTCAGCCCCGCCTACGACGCCATGGCCGCCGCGATTTTCGCCGAAGTGACCGCGGCCGAGACCGACCGCGAGGGCCGGATCGTGCTGCCCGAATCCATGGCTTCCCATGCCAACATCGCCGGGACCGTCCAGTTCGTCGGTTTCGGGCGGCATTTCCGCCTGTGGCAGCCCGATGCCTGGGCCGCCGAGCAGGCGCGCGCGCGCGACTACGCCGCCACCCAGGGTCTGACCCTGATGCTGGCCGATTTCGATCCCTTCCCGCGGATGGCTGCGCCATGACCGGCGGTCACGTTCCGGTGATGCAGGCCGAGATGCTGGCCGCCCTCGCGCCCCGCGATGGCGGCGTCTATCTGGACGCGACCTTTGGCGGCGGCGGCTATACCGGCGCGATCCTGGACGCCGCGCCGTGCAGCGTCATCGCGCTGGACCGCGATCCGGACGCGATCGCGCGCGGCGCCACCTTGCTCGCCCGCCACGGGCAGCGGCTGCGGCTGCTGCACGGCCGGTTCGGCGATCTGCTCGCGCTGCTGACCGAAGCCGGGGTGACGGCGCTGGATGGAGCGGTGTTCGATCTCGGCGTGTCCTCGTTCCAGCTGGACGATGCGACGCGCGGATTTTCGTTCCGTGGCGACGGACCGCTCGACATGCGGATGGACCGCGCCGGCCCCACGGCGGCGGATCTGGTGAACCGTCTGGACGAACGCGCGCTGGCCGACCTGCTGTATGAATTCGGCGAGGAGCGTGCCTCCCGCCGGATCGCCCGCGCGATCGTCGCCGCGCGCGCCGAGGCGCCGATCGTCACCACCGCGCGGCTGGCGGGGATCGTCCGCTCCGTCATGCCATCGGACCCGAGCGGGATCGATCCGGCCACGCGCAGTTTTCAGGCGCTGCGGATCCGCGTGAACGACGAGCTGGGCGAGCTGGACCGCGCGCTGGACCAGGCGGCCGGGCTGCTCGCCCCGGGCGGACGGCTGGTGGTGGTGGCGTTCCATTCGCTGGAGGACCGCCCGGTGAAGCGCTTCATGGCCGCCGCCGCCGGGCGCGCGCCCGGTCCGTCGCGGCATGACCCGCGCGGTCTGGGTCACGACATACGTCACCCGGCAGCACCGCGGTTCCAGCTGTTGACCTCGCGCGCACTGCGCCCTTCAGCGGCGGAAAGCGGGCGCAACCCGCGCGCCCGTAGCGCCCGGCTGCGCGCGCTGGAGCGGCTTGCGGCATGATCCGCCCGATCACCCTGCTATCGGCGCTGCTGACCCTGTTCGCCGGGTTCTACGTGTTCTACGCCAAGCACCAGGGCAGCCTGCTGGACGCGCGGATCGAGCGCACGGTCAAGCAATCCCGGACGGTGCGCGAGCATATCCGGCTGCTGCAAGCCGACTGGGCGGTGCAGAGCGCGCCGGACCGGCTGAAGCGCCTGGCCGATCAATACCTGACCTTGCAACCCACGGCGCCGAGCCAGTTCGCAACCTTCGCCACCCTGACCGCGCGCCTGCCGGCAACGCGGACCACGCCCGACCAGACCAACGATGCCGGCGCGGTCGCCGCGGTCGGCACCGTACCGGGTCCCGGGTCGGCCCCTGGGTCGGCCCCCGGCACGGGCCCCGGCGCCGGCCGCGGCGGAGCGACGCCGACCGCGGTCGCGGCGTCCTCGCCTGCCGGGTCGCCGCCGGCGTCTGCGGCCGCGTCGGTCGGTGCAGCCGCCCTGGCGCCGGCACCGACCCAGGTCGCGCGCGCGCACCCCCCGGTACCGGTCGCCGCCAGCCCGATCTTTGCCGGCCGGGGGATCGTTGCCGGCGCTCCGGTGCGCCTCACGCGCGCGCCGGCTGCCGCCTCGCCAGCCGGGCACGCCGCGATCCTGCATCCCGCGCCGCCACGCCCCGCACCCCATCTGATGGCGCGTCAATTCGTGCCGGCCCCGCGCCCCTATACACCGCGGCTCGTCCCCGCCGGCTATCGCCCGCCCGTGTACCGCGCGCCCGCCTATCGCGCGCCGCCGCGCCCGGTCGGCGGGGTCTCCATGCTCGGTATGGCGCGCGGGGCCGGCGCGGGGCCGGCGCCGCCCGCACCGCTTCCGTATCAGGCCGGCAACGGGGACTAGCGCCATGACCCCGCCCCGCCGCCCGCAGGACAACCGCAATCCGCTCTGGCAGGACCGCCTCGGCGCTCCGCCCCCGCCACGCGCCTTCGGCCCGCCATCCGAACCGCCGCAGCCGGCACAAGCCGAGCCCGATTCGGCCCCGCCCGCGACCTCGGCCCCGCGTGAGGTGCCGCGCACGCGCCCAGGTGCGGCGCGTCTGGACGCCGTGCCGCGCACCGAGACGGTTCGTGTCACCGCGCCCGACCTGCGCCGCCGCGCCGCCGAGGCCCGGTCGCGCCGCCGTCTGGGGTTCAGCACCGCGGTGTTCGCGCTGCTGTTTGCCGCGGTGGTCGGCCGGCTGTCCTGGGTGACCGTGATCCGCCCGCAGTTGCCCCCCAAAGCACCGCATCCGGTGGCGGCGCTGCTGGAACACCCCGCCACGCTCGCCGCCGCACCGCTGGTGCGCCGGGCGATGATCACCGACCGGCACGGACAGATTCTGGCGATCTCGCTGCCGGCCGCGTCGCTGTATGCCGATCCGCGCGAGATCATCGATCCGGCGAAGGTCGCCGCGCAGCTCAAGACCGCGCTACCGGATCTCGATCTGGCGATGGCCACGCGGCGGCTTGCCGAGACCGACAAGCAGTTCGTGTATCTGGCGTTCCGCGTGACGCCGTTGCAGGAGGAACAGATCATCGGCCTCGGCATCCCCGGGGTCGAGTTTCTGCCCACCGAGATCCGCCGCTACCCGATGGGGCATCTGGCCGCGCAGGTGCTGGGCGGGATCAATGTGGACGATCACGGCATCGCCGGCGTCGAGAAGGCCTTCGACCACCGCCTGATGACCGACCCCAAGCCGCTGGCCTTGTCGATCGACGTCCGCGTCCAGGCGGTGCTGACCGAGGAACTCCAGCAGGCGATGACCGAGTTCCAGGCAATCGGCGCCACCGGGATCGTGATGAAGGTCGATACCGGCGAGGTATTGGCGATGGTCAGCCTGCCGGATTACGACGCCAACGATCTTGGTTCCGCGCCGCCCCTGGCGCGCTTCAACCGCGCCGCCTCCGGCACCTACGAGCCCGGCAGCACGTTCAAATTGCAGACCGCGGCCATGGCGCTGAACGACGGCGTGATCCATATCTGGGACCGCTTCGACACCGTCCACCCGATCCATATCGGCCGCTTCACCATCACCGATTTCGAACCCGCCCGCTACGACTACGCGCTGCCCGAGATCATCGCGCAATCGTCCAATATCGGCGCCTCGCATATCGCCCTGTTGGTCGGTCGCGCCCGCCAGCGCGCGTTCCTGCGCGCCAACGGCATGTTCGCCGCCGCGCCGATCCAGTTGGCGGAAAGCGCGCGTCCGCAGGTGCAGCCGAAGCGCGCCTGGGGCAAAGCCTCGGTGATGACGGTCTCGTTCGGCAACGGCATCGCGGTCACGCCGATCCAGCTGATCACCGGCACCGCCTCGTTGCTGGACGGCGGCGTGTATCACAAACCCACGTTGCGGGCGCTGCCGACCGGGACGATACCGCCGGGACATCGGGTCATCCGACACGCGGTCTCGTTGATGATCCGCAAGCTGATGCGGGACGTGCTGTTGTTCGGCACCGGCGCGCCGGCGCGCGTGCCGGGATATCTGGTGGGGGCGAAAACCGGGACCTCGCAGAAGATCGGCAAAGGCGGCTATCGCCAGCACACCAACCTGGCGTCGATGATCGCCGCGTTTCCGATGACCGATCCGAAATATATCATCTATGCGATGCTCGACAGCCCGAAGGGCAACAAGAGCACCTATGGATTCTCCACCGGTGGGTTCATCGCCGGGCCGGTGATCCAGCACACGATCGCGCGGATTGCGCCGATGCTGGGCCTGCTGCCGGCGGCGCCGGAAGATCTGCCCGCGCTGCAACAGGCGCTGGCCCTGCCGCTCGCGCCACCGATCCCTCCCGGAGGCCCGCTGCTAGATCGCGTTCCCGGCGGCATCGCGGCGTATGCGGGCTGGAAAGAAGGAATCCCGGCCACCGTCCCGCCCGGCACGCCGTCGGACGTGATGCCGCCGGTGCTGCCGCTGCCGCCGGCGGCGCCACCGCCGCCAGTGGGGGCGATTCCGGCCGCCTGGCCCGGCCGGCCACCGGCGCGGGTGATTCCGGCCGCCACGGAGACCACGCTTGCGCGGCGCTGAGCTCCTGGCCGGTCTGGCCGAGGCGCCCGCTCTGGCCGGGCTGGACCTGGCCGGCGTGACCGCCGACAGC
>JAKAZJ010000193.1 GCA_021826565.1 Pseudomonadota bacterium
TCGCCCCGTCCCTCCCCGCTGACCGCCAGGATCCGGTCGCCGGCATGCACGCCGGCCTTCTCCGCCGGGCCGTCATCGGCCAGCCCGCCCACCAGCACCGCCTCATCGGTCTCGGTCGCATACATCCCCAGCCATGGCCGCGCCGGGCGGTTGACCCGCCCATAGGCCAGCAGATCGTCCAGGATCGGCGGCAGCAGGTTGATCGGCACCACCATGTTCATGTCCAGCCGCCGGCCTTTCCGGTCACCCTGCTGCAACACCAGCGAGCCGATCCCCATCAGCTTGCCGTCCACGATCAGGCCGCAGCCACCCCAGAACGGATGCGCCGGCGCGATGAACAGCGCCTCATCCAGCACGTATTCCCAGTAGCCGGCGAATTCCTGGCGCGCGACGATGCGTGTTTCCACCGCGTGCTTGCGCCCGCCATAGGCCGCGAACACCGCCGCATCCCCGGTCTTGATCTGGTCCGGATCGCCCATCTCCATCGCCGGCAGCCCCAGCCGCCCCAGCGCCTGGACCAGGCCGAACCCGGTTTCCTGGTCATAGGCCAAGGCGTGCCCCGGGATCGCGCGCCCGTCGGTGGAGGTGATCCAGATCGTCTCCGCCTCGGTCACCAGATAGCCGATCGTGGCGATCAGCCCGCTGTCGCGGATCACCACGCCGCTGCCGGCGCGTTCGGTCCCTAGCGTGCCGGCGGTGAACGCATCGGCGGGAACGTAGCTACGGATCCCCACCACCGAGTCGAGCGCGCGGGAAAGATCATACGCGTAATCAGTCGGGTCCGGCTGCAGATTGGCCGGAATTTCCCAGTCGGCCTTGGCCATTCGCTGTGTCTCTCGTCCCAGGAAGCGCATGTCGTCGGGCGCTTGTGGCGCCACGCGCTGATCAAAGGACAGTATCGACGTTTTCCGGCGTCCTGCCTAGGCCGGAACCAACCCCAGGCAGCGCCCCGCCTGCCCGGCGCGAAACAGGAACGCCACCAGCGCCGCCGCGTCCGGCAGCGCCGCGCTCTGCGTCACCTCGGCCAGCGCGCAGAGTTCGGCCACCGCATCCGCCGCACCCGACAGCACCTCGTTGCCTCCGGTCAGCAGCAGCAGCGGCACCGCGGGATCATGTTCCGCCAGCTGCATCATCACGTAGCATCCATCCTGCTCCGGTCCGTCCAGCGAGGCGATGACCGCCATCGGCCGACGCTCGCGAAAACCGCGTGTCAGGTCGCGCTCGGCGCCCAGCCGATCCACCGCGACCCCCAGATAGGCGCATAATTCGGCGATCGCGGCGCTGACCGCCGGACGGTCTTCGATCACCAGCACCAGCGGGGTCCGGCGCGTGACCAGCTCGGTGATTTCGGGCGGCCGGCTGGTCGCGGTGCGGACGCGCGCGGCGATATGGTTCATGGCGAGACCCCCTTCTGGTTGCGCGTGCCGTCCCGCGAAGGGATCGGTCGATCGCGAAGGTGGTGCGAACCGCCTGCGACGTGCCAGCCGGGCAGACGTCAAACTGACGCCACGCGCCGTCAAACCGCGTCAAATGCGCAGCCCCCCGCGCGGGCGCGGACCCCGGAAGCCTGCCCGGCGCATTGCCGGCTGCGCCCGGCCCCTGTATCCCGGCGGCATGATCCTGCTCCGTCATGGCCAGAGCGAATTCAACCTGCATTTCACGGCCACGCGGACGGACCCCGGCATCGTCGATGCGCGCCTGACCGCGCTCGGCCACGATCAGGCTCGTGCCGCCGCCGCACGCCTGGAAGACGAACCGATCGCGCGCATCCTGGTGTCCCCATACACGCGGGCCCTGCAGACCGCGGCGCCACTGGCCGCTGCACTGCGCGTGCCGGTCATCGTCAACCCGATCGTGCGCGAGCGCGCCGCCTTCGCCTGCGATATCGGCACGCCGCGCAACGAACTGGCGCAGGCCTGGCCGGAGCATGATTTCTCCCATCTCGACGAAATCTGGTGGGGCGTCATGCCGGAGCCCGCGGCCGCCGTGCTGGACCGCGCCGCATTGTTCCGCGCCGAAATGGCGGCGCTGCCCGATTGGGGCAACACGGTTGTGGTGACGCATTGGGGGTTCGTCATGGCGCTGACCGGGCTGAGCATCCAGAACGGCGAGCATCTCCGCTTCGATCCCACCGCGCCGCCGCCGGACAGCATCCCGTGGCGCCATTAGTCCCGAGTTTCAATGAAAGTTGAGACGCCGTGTCTGGGGGTACGTATCCTGTTGCTGCAGCGAATCGCCGCCGCTGTGCGAGCCACGCTTTTCCGCGATCGGATCCTCGGGGCGCGATCAGCGGATCCGCGCCAGCATCCCCTGGTTGGCGGTCCAGGTGGCGAAGCGGCTGCCAACCGCGTACCACAGCAGCAGCAGCGCCTCCCGCGACCAGGTCCAGGGGTGGAGCGCGGCCAGGCGCGAGTTCTCGGCGGCGCAGGGAAGCGCGCGCAGCCCCAGGCCCTCGGCCATTGCCAGACTGCGGGCCAAATGGGTGCGGCTGGTTACCAGCACCGCCGGACCGTCGGCCGCGCCATCGGCGGCCAGATCCGCCCGGTAACAGCGCAGATTCTCCAGCGTGTGGCGCGAGCGGGTTTCGAGCCCGATAACCGTGTCCGGCACCCCGGCCGCGATCAGCAGGGCGCGGCCGGCTTCGGCTTCGGAAATCGGCGCCGGCGGGCGGGCGCCGCCCAGGATCACGATCGGCGTCGCCGGGGCGGCTTCCCACAGTGCCGCCGCCCGGGTCAGCCGCGCGCGGAAGGCAGCATCGGGCCGGCCGGTGGCCGGCAGTCTGACGCCAAGCACCAGGATTCGCGCGCCTGGCGCGGCCACCGGCGCGCGCAGCCCGCGCCAGGCCACCACCGCCAGCGCGGCCAGCGGCGCCAGCCCCAGGGTCACCGCGCAGACCCCCAATGTCACCGCAAGGGTGATCCCGCCATCCCGCCCCACGATCGCGCCGTCACCGTCCATGTCGCCTCCCGATAGCGTGGATCGCACGTTGATCGCGCGCGTGGCGGCTCGTTACGCCGCCGAGGGTCGTTTCGTGCAAGGCTTCGTCGCCGGCAAGCTGCGCCGCGATCCGGCCAGCCGCGCCATCCTGGATGTCGCCGCCCGCACGCCGTTCGGCGCCGTGATCGATGTCGGCTGCGGGCGCGGCCAGTTGGGGGTGGCGCTGTTGCTGGCCGGCAGCGCCACGTCCGTGCTGGGGATCGAGACGGCACCCGTCCAGGCTGCCCAGGCCGCCCGCGCCGGCGCCGGGCTGGGGCTGAGCGTGGTCCAGCGCAATCTGGCCGCCGACCTGTCGCTGCCAGGGGCGCTGCCAGGGGCGCTGCCAGGGGCGGATACGGTGCTGATCGTGGATGTTCTGTATCAACTGCCCACCGCGGCGCAGCTTGCGCTGGTGCGCGCGGCGGCGGCGGCGCGGCGCTGCGTGCTGATCCGCACGCTCGATCCCGGCGCCGGGGCGCGCGCCTGGCTGACGATCCTGTGGGAACGTCTCAGCCGGCGCCTGTCCCCCCATGCCGGGGCGATGGTTAATCCGCGCCCGCCCGCCGAGGCCGCGGCCATCCTGCGCGCGGCTGGCTTCGCCGTAACCATCGCCACCTGCCGGGACGGCACGCCGTTCGCCAATGTGCTGATCACGGCGCGTCGGCCTGATGCGCCATCGCCGCGAGCAGCGCCGGAATACTCCCGTGGTGCTGGTCCAGGAACGAGCTGTAGTCCGCCCGCACCGTGATGCGCAGACTGGTACCCTCGGCGATCAGATCGACAATGCGCGGGCCGGCGGGCTCCATCCGCACCACCCAGGTAACGGCGGCCTGCGGCTGGCCGGGGCGGGCGACGGTGGTGGGGACGTAGATATCGCGGCCGCGCGGCACCGCGCGGCCGATCACGACCGCCATGCCCTGGGCGTGCGGGTGGCGGTACTGGCCGACCCGGGCAAGCACGCTTTCGACCAGGATGGAACGATACAGCACCAGGTAGCGCGCCCGCTGGTCCGGCGTGGCGCGGCGCCAGAAGCGGCCGAGGCAGAAACGCGCCAGCGTCGGGATCTCCACCACCCGGTCGAGGAAGGCGGCGAGACGGCGGCGTTTCGCCGCGGGCGCGGTGTCGTCATCGATGATGCCGGCGAGTTCGTTGCCGGCGGCGCGGATGAAATCACCCGCCTGCGTCGCCGGATCGGCGCCGGCACCGAGCAGCGGCAACGCGAGGGCGAGGCGGAGGAGCGGGCGACGGGAGATCATGCGGAGGAGTGGAGCACGGAACCAGGATTCGTTGCCATGCTCCATCGCCCCGGACCATCATCGCTTTGCGCTCAGCCGTTCGGCTTTGCTGAGCGCACCGGATAAAAGATCATTCCTCCAGCGTCCGGGTCTCGCTTGTACCGACGCCCGCTGCAAGGGTCTTTGACTGCCTTCCAGGGGCGGTCCGGAGAGGAGCCGGGTTCAGCGCGGGGACAGCACCATGATCATCTGGCGGTTCTCCATCCGAGGGAACTGCTCCACCTTGGTCACCGGGTCCATCTCGGCGCGGATCCGCTCCAGCACTTTGGCGCCGATCTCCTGGTGCGCCATCTCGCGGCCGCGGAAGCGCAATGTCACCTTGACCTTGTCGCCTTCGTCGATGAACGACTTCATGGCGCGCATCTTCACCTGATAGTCGTTTTCATCGATATTGGGGCGGACCTTGACCTCCTTGATCTCGATGACTTTTTGCTTCTTCTTGGCTTCGTTCTTCTTCTTCTGCTGCTCGTATTTGTATTTCCCGAAATCGAGGATCTTGACCACCGGCGGGTCGGCGTTGGGGCTGATTTCCAGGAGATCCAGGCCGACCGCAAAGGCACGGTTCATCGCCTCGCGGGCCGACATGACGCCCTGCATTTCGCCGTCCTGGTCGATCAGCCGCACCTGGATGGCGCGGATATCCTCGTTCACGCGGGGACCGTCGCGGGTGGGCGACGCGGTCATGGGTCCTCGGGCTATGGTATGCTCCTGTCGTGGTTGCTGCACGGGCCGCTCAGCGGTCCGGTTACAGTGTGGCCCATCCGGGGGCGGGGGATCAAGCGGCACGCTCGCCAGGCAGCACTTCTAAATGCGACCTGCTCGCAGGTCCCGACTGAGTCTGATCGGCCACACTGGGCGCGCGATTGCACCCCCGCTGCCGATTGCCCCCCACAGTTCCCTTGCGGTGGCGCCGGATCGC
>JAKAZJ010000194.1 GCA_021826565.1 Pseudomonadota bacterium
CAGCGGCGTCGTGGAGAACCCGGACAGCACCAGCGCGAACAGGAAATAGTTCCACGCGAACACGAAACACAGGATCGCGGCGACCGCCAGGCCCGGCGCCACCAGCGGCAGCGCGACCCGGATCAGGACGCCGGCGTCGGTGCAGCCGTCGATCAGCGCCGCCTCGATCACCGAGCGTGGCAGCGCGTCGAAGAACGGCAGCATGATCCACAGCGCCAGCGGCAGGGTGATCACGGCATGGGCCAGAATCAGCACCCAGTAGCTGCCGACCGCATGGATCGCCGAGAACATCACGAACCACGGCAGCAGGAACAGCGCGCCCGGCGCCATGCGCGCGGCGAGCATCGCCACCGCCGGCCAGGCCATGCGGTTCCACGACACGGCGAACGCCGCCGGGACGCCCAGCGCCAGGCCGATCACGCTGGCGCCGCCGGCGATCACCAGGCTGTTCCAGGCGTATTCCAGGAACGGCATCTGCGCGAACAGGGCGGCGTAATTCGCGGTGGTGGGATGGAACAGCAGCCGCGGCGGATAGGCGGTGACGGCGGCCGAGGATTTGAACCCGGCCGCCACCATCCACAGGATCGGCGTCAGCAGCAGCACGCAGGCCACCAGCAACTGCGCCAGATCCAGCGCCGACAGGACCCGCGCGCGCAACGGCGACCTTACCATGCGACCATCCGGCGCATCCGCGCGAGCAGCCCGACCGCGCCCAGCACCAGCACCGTCAGCGCCACCATCAGCGCGCAGGCGTAGCCGATATTGAGGAACACGAAACCCTGGCGAAACCCATAGATATTCAGCGTGTCCGACGCATCGCCCGGGCCGCCCTGGGTGGTGACGTAGATGACGTCGAAGAAGCGCAGCAGATCGACGCTGCGCAAGGTGGCGGCGGTGACGATGCTGGGTGCGAGCAGCGGCAGCGTGACGCGGCGCAGCAGCGCGAAGCCATGGGCGCCGTCGATCGCCGCTGCCTCGAACACGTCGCCCGGAAGCGCCTGCAACCCGGCCAGCAGGATCAGCGCGATGAACGGGGTCCATTGCCAGGTGTCGATCAGCGCCACCGTGGGGATGACGAAGCCGGGCGAGGCCAGCCATAGCGACGGCGGCAGGCCGAACAGGCCCAGCACATAATTTGCCGCGCCGATGGAGGGGTCCAGGATCACCAGCCACATCAGCCCCACCACCACCGGCGGCAGCACGAACGGTGAGATCAGCACCGATCGCACCACCCGGCGGAACCGCTGCACGCGGTTCAGCAACAGCGCCAGATAGAGGCCGAGCACAAGCTGCATCGCCAGTGCCAGCGCATACAGATAGAGCGTGATCCACAGCCCATTCCAGAACTTTCCGTCCGCCAGCAAGGTGCGGTAGTTGCCGAGCCCGACGGCGTGCGGCGCGCCGCCGAAATGGAACGCGAACCCCGACAGCCACAAAGTGTAGGCGAACGGGAACCCCACCATCACCGCAACGAAGGCGATGGCGGGCGCGATCATCCAGACGAAACGGCGCCGGTGCATCGGCGGGCGCGGTGCTACGGCGTGGTCAGCATCGCGGTGAGTTCTTTGTCAGCCGCGCAGGCCGCTTCTTTGGCGTGGGCCTGGCCGAGCAGCACCTTGTCGATCGCCTCGCCCACGATCTGGCGTGCCTGCGACTGGCGGGTGACCGGCGGGCCGACCTCGCTGGTGCCGGTCGCGGCCATGCGCTTGATCAGCGCGGCCCAGGTCTGGCGCACCGGCATTTTCGCCAGCCAGGTGCGGTAGGCGGCGGAGGCGGCGACGGAGCGGCGCGGCGGCGCGATGCCGTGCAGCGCGAGCTTGGTCTGCATCGCCTTGCTCGACGCCCATTGCATGAAATACCAGGTCTCCGGCTTCGCCGCCGAGAATGCGGACATTGCCAGACCCCAGCCGATCACGGTGGGTTTTTGACCGCCTGGGCCGGGCGGCAGCAGGATCAGGCCGGTATCCTTGGCGCGGCCGGGGAATTTCATGATCGGGCCGAGCTCGTTGCTGGATTCGAAGGCCATCGCCGCGCGCCCGGCGCCGTACAGATCGGCGATCTGCACGAAGCTGTAGTTCACCGCTCCGGGCGGGCCGTAGTCGCGCAGCATGTCGGCGTACCATTTGATCGCTGCGACCGCGGACGGCGCGCAGAGATCAGGCTTGCGCGGGCCGGAGAAATAATCGGCGCCGAAATTATGCAGCACATTGCTGAACGTGTACGGCAGCGCCGGCGCCAGGCCGCGGGTCACCCAGGGCGTGATGGCGGGGTCGCATTTGTGGATTGCCGCGGCGGCGGCCTGGACCGCGGCGAGCGATTTCGGCACCGCGACATGGCAACGGGCGAAGATGTCCTTGCGGTAGTAGATCACCGGGCCTTCGATATTGACCGGAATGCTTTCCAGCTTGCCGCCGAAGCGCACGGCTTTCAGCAGGGGCGCGCTGAAATCGGCCAGATCGTAGCCCGGCGCGGTGGCGCCCGGCGCGTTCATGATCGGGCCGAGATCGGCATACCACCCGGCCTTGGCGAATAGCGGGCCTTCCAGCGACGAGAGCGACATGAACTCATCGACGCCGGCGTCGTGCGACTGGAGGATGGTGATCAGACGCTGACGCATCTGCTGTTCCTCGAAGGTCAGCACTTCCACTTTGATGCCGGTCAGCTTGGTGAACGCGGGCAGGAACGGGCGCAGCTCGTTTGCCCATGGGTTGTTTTCGTTGAGAAAGTGGATCGTGTGGCCCTGGTAGCGGCGCCAGTTGAAGGCGCCCGCATGGGCGACCCCGGTGCAGGCGACGAACAGGAAGGCGGCCAGCAGGCCGAGCATGCGACGCATCGTTGGTTTCCCCCTTCGTGCGGGCCGGGTCAGGTGGCGCGGCCAGCGCGGATGTGCTTGTAAACGTTTTCAGGAAACCTATCACGGGGGACCGCGATGGTGTCAAGGACCGGTCGGGCGCGGGGCGCGGAGGCGCCAGCGACGGGTGCGCCACGGGACCGGACCGGGCGGGAAGCCTCCGTGCATGACGTGGCCCGGCTTGCTTCGGTGTCGATCGCCAGCGTGTCGCGGGCGTTGAACGCGCCCGAACAGGTCAGCGCGGGGTTGCGCGCGCGGGTCGAGGCGGCGGCGCACTCGCTGGATTATCACCCGAACCCGGCGGCGCGGCGGCTGTCGGCGCGGCGCAGCCAGATCGTCGCCACGCTGCTGCCCACGATCGAAGCCGATATTTTTGCCCGCGGCACCGCGGCGATCGCGGCGCGGCTGGAGGCGGCAGGCTACACGCTGTTCATCGGTGCCACCTTGTACGATCCCGAGCGCGAGTTCCATCTGGCGCGCCGGTTTCTCGCGCGCGGGGCGGACGGGCTGATCTTCATGGGCGCCTCGCATCTCCCGGAGCTTTACGAGCTTCTGGCTCGGCGCGCGGTCCCGTTCGTCAATCAGGGCGTGTTCGCGCCGGACAGCGCGCATCCCTCGGTGGGGTTCGACAATGCGGCGGCGGCGCGGCTGGCGGTGGCGCATCTTCTGCGGCTGGGGCATCGCCGGATCGGGATGATCGCGGGGATTGCGGCGGGCAACGATCGCGCCACCGGGCGGATCGCGGGTCTGCGCGCGGCGCTGGCCGAGGCCGGGCTGACGCCGGCCGGCATCGTCGAGCGCCCCTATACGCTGCCGGGGGGAGCGGACGGCCTGGCCGCGCTTTGGGGGGAGGCCGCGCGGCCGACGGCGCTTGTCTGCGGCAACGACGTGCTGGCGCTGGGTGCGCTGTTCGCCGCCATGTCCCGGGGCATCGCGGTGCCGGGGGCGCTGTCGCTGATCGGGTTCGACGATCTGGCGGTCGCCGAGGCGGTGCCGCCCGGGCTGTCCTCGATCCACATCCCGACCGCGGAGATGGGGCGGCTTGCGGCCGAGTATGTGCTCGCGCGGCTGGCGGGCGAAACCCCGCCGTTGCATCGGGAGGTGGCGATCACGCTGCGTGCGCGCGGTTCGACCGCGCCGCCGGGGGGGGGATGAGATGGGGGTGGGCGCCTGGAATTACCCCCCGAACCCCGCCGCGTCCTCCGCCAGCAACAACCCGTCCCGCATCAGCGCCGCCGCCATCCCGGCCCGGTCCGGCGTCGCCCGTTCCTCCAACGAAAGCCGAGGATCGCCGCTGCGCGCCCGCTCTGCCCGCGTGGCGGGAAACGGCAGACGCATCCCGGCCCGGTCCGCGACCTCGCCCTCGGGATACGGGGCGGCGTAGCGGTTCCAGCCGGTATAGGTCGCGACCGGTGCGGCGATGTCCGGCAGCCGCACCCCCGCGATTTCGTTGCCGTCCGCGTCCACCGCCGGCACCAGCGGGCGCCAGCCGTGATCCTGCGGGACCGGGTCCACCCAATCCGGAACGGTCTCGATCGGGTTCGCTTCCGGCGCCAACGCGGCGCCCGGGATCGCGGGAAAGCGCAGCGCCGCGGCCGGCACCAGCGTTCCGTCGGCAATCCGCGGGCGGCGGGAGGGTGGCGGCGCCACCCCGTCCGCGACCCAGCGTTCCAGTGCCACCAGCAGCGCGCGGACCGCCGGCATCGGATCGTGCGGGTTGCGCGGCGCCACGCAGGGGCCGCGGTCGCGTGGCATCCCGGCTTTGCCGGCGTGCTCGGTGCCGGCCAGCAGGTAGCCGCGCACGCGCGGGTCCTCGGGCAGGTCGTGGGTGCCGGCGGGATCGGTGTGCAGCAGGCTGGCGCCTTTCAGCCAGTATTCGGTGCTGGTGTTGGTCTCGATCACCTTCGGGTCGGTGGCGTCGCCGGCCAGCAGGTCGTGGGTGGCGAAGGGGAAGGCAATCTCAGGGAAATCGCGGTCCTCGTGATGGCTGCGGGTGCGCGCCGGTTGGGCGAACAAGGTGTTGAGGAACATCCGCCCGGTGCCCGCGACATGGATCAGGACGCCGTCGAAGACGCGAGACCCGTCCTCGGCGCGGTTGAACCCCTGTGCCAGATGGTCGCGCAGATAGCGCCCGGCCTGGGAGATGCCGAAGCCCAGGACGAACGCCGCGTGTTCCTCGGTGCGCAGCCAGGCGGCGAAATCGCGCGTGGCGGCGAAGCCCAGGCCCAGGACACGCGGGTTCGTGGCGCGGTAGTGCAGTTCGTAGAGCGAACCTGGTTCCGGCCGGGTGCTCGCGGGCAGCAGATGCACCGTGCGGGCGTC
>JAKAZJ010000195.1 GCA_021826565.1 Pseudomonadota bacterium
AGGATTTCACCCTAGCGGTTGCCCGTGGTGAGCGCAAGGTTGATCCGAACGAGCCGAAAATCTGGATCGAGGCGAGGGGAGGCGAGGCTGGCGCCGAAATCGCGGTGCATTTCATCTCGCTTGAGGCGGGGGCGAAGCTGCTGTCGGCGAAGAACCGGGAGCTTTTGCGTCTGATCGTTACCCGTGAACCGCGATCCGTCACCGAGCTGGCGCTGATGGCGAAGCGTGCCCCGCAGAACGTGCAACGGACCCTGCACCGCTTGCATGCGGCTGGGATCGTGCGCCTCAGCCGCGGCGAAGGGCGGGCCGTTTGCCCGACGCTTGCGGCCCGCAAGGTGCATATCGAGATCGACCTTGCCGTTGAGGCGTGACGGCCCGGCAGGGCGCGACGGCGGCGGAATGCGTGGCACGGGCTGGGTGCTTGGCGGGGCGGGGACGGCAGGATGATCCTGCCGTATGCGGTGATCTGGTTCGATTCCCCGTTCGACACCAAGCGGGCGGTATGAGGGCTGTATCAGCGCGCGATGGCGCGCTGGACGCAGTGACAGCAACCGGCACCGCTCGCGCGCGCCCTGCCTATCCGTGATCGGGGAACAACTCCGCCAGCCCCGCCGCACTGGCCGCGCACCGCCCGCGCTCGGTGATCAGGCCCGAGATCAGGCGCGCCGGCGTCACGTCAAACGCCGGGTTGGCGGCCGGGCTGTCCGGCGGGATCACCCGCACCCGGCGCACCACCCCGTCCGCGTCGCGTCCGACCAGGTGCGCCACTTCGTCCGCGGAACGTTCCTCGATCGGGATGCCGCCGATGCCGTCGGCGATGCTCCAGTCGATCGTGCTGGCGGGCACCGCGACCCAGAACGGAACCGCGTTGTCGTGCGCGGCCAGGGCTTTCAGATAGGTGCCGATCTTGTTGGCAACGTCCCCGGTGCGCGTGACGCGATCGGCGCCGACGATCGCCAGATCCACCCGCCCGTGCTGCATCAGATGCCCGCCGGCATTGTCGGCGATCACGGTATGCGCCACGCCGTGCCGACCGAGTTCGAACGCGGTCAACGCGGCACCCTGGTTGCGCGGGCGGGTCTCGTCCACCCACACATGCACCGCGATCCCGGCGTCATGCGCGGCGTAGATCGGCGCCAGCGCGGTGCCCCAGTCCACCGTCGCCAGCCAGCCGGCATTGCAATGCGTCAGGACATTGATCGCCCGGCCGGGATGCGCCGCGGCCAGATCCGTCAGCAGCGGCAGCCCGTTCCGGCCGATGGCCTGGTTGCAGGCGACATCGTCATCGGCGATGCGCCCCGCCTGATCCCATGCCGCGGCGGCACGCGAAGCGGGCGGCAGCGGGCGGATCAGCGCGTCCATCCGATCCAGCGCCCAGCGCAGGTTGACCGCGGTCGGGCGGGTCGCGGCCAGGGTCTCGCGGGCCGCGGTCAGCGCGGCGTCGGACGGGTCGGCGCGCAGCGCCAGCGCCACCCCATAGGCCGCCGTGGCCCCGATCAGCGGCGCCCCGCGAACCAGCATGGCGCGGATCGCGTGCGCGGCGTCGGCCAGGCTGGTCAGGCGCACCGTCTCGAACGCCCAGGGCAGGCGTGTCTGGTCAATGATCCGCACCGCGCCGTCCTGGTCCGGATCGGGGAAAATCGTGCGGTAGGCGGTGCCGTCGATGCGCATGGCCGGTCCCTATAGCGCGAGGTCCACGCAGACCGGCACATGATCCGATCCGCGCTGCCAGTCCCGCGCGTCCTTGACCACCTGGTATCCGCGCAGCGCAGGGACCAGGTCCGGCGTCACCCACACATGATCCAGCCGCCGGCCGCGGTCGGACGCGCGCCAGTCGCGGTTGCGATACGACCACCAGGTGAACAGCTTCTCCGGCTCCGGCACGAAATGCCGGACCGCATCGACGAACCCGGCGCGTTGCCAGGCCAGCAGCCCGTCCGTCTCGGCCGGCGTGTGGCTGACCACGTCCAGCAACTGGCGGTGGCTCCAGACATCGGCTTCCAGCGGTGCGATGTTCAGATCGCCCACCAGCACCGCACGTTTGATTCCGTTTCGGGCCGCGAACCAGGCCCGCGCTTCGGCAATGAAGTCCAGTTTGTGACCGAATTTCGGGTTGACCCCGCGGTCCGCCACATCGCCCCCGGCGGGGACGTAGAAATCATGCAGCTCGATCGGCCCGCCCGCGGCGGCGACGCGCACGGCCAGATGCCGGCAATCGCCCTTGCCGCACCAGTCGGGTAGGCCTTCCAGCGGCTCCAGCTTTCGGCGCGAGAAGATCGCAACCCCGTTATACCCTTTCATGCCCCGCCACAGCGCGTGCGGATAGCCGAGTTCCGCCGGCGCAGCGGTGGGGAATTCGCTGTCCTGCACTTTCGTTTCCTGCAGGCAGATCACGTCCGGGTCCAGGCTGGCTGCCAGATCCCGCAGCAACGGCAGCCGCAGGCGCAGCGAGTTGATGTTCCAGGTTGCGATCCGCAGCCGGGCCGCCATCAGACGATGCGGGTCCGCACCGATCCGACGCCGGCCACCGTGCCTTCCAGCACGTCCCCGCGCACCACCGCGGCAACGCCTTCCGGCGTGCCGGTGAAGATCAGGTCCCCCGGCGCGAGCCGCACCAGGCGCGAAAGATAGGCGATCGTCTCCGGCACGCTCCAGATCAGATGCGTCAGATCCGATTCCTGCCGCTTCTTCCCGTTCACATGCAGCACGATCCGCCCGGTTCCCGGATGGCCGATCCGTGACGCCGGCACCATCGCCCCGATCGGCGCGGAGTGATCGAAGCCCTTGCCCATATCCCAGGGTTTGCCCTCTTTCTTGGCTTGGCCCTGCAGATCGCGCCGGGTCATGTCCAGCCCCGCCGCGTAGCCCCATACATGGGCCAGAGCGTCGGCTTCGGCGATGTCGGCACCGCCCTCGGCCAGGCCCACGACCAGCTCCATCTCGTGATGCAGATCGGAACTGGCTGGCGGATACGGCATATCCGCCCCGTCGGTCAGCAGCGCGTCCGCCGGCTTCATGAAGAAGAACGGCGGCTCGCGATCGGGGTCCGACCCCATCTCGCGCGCGTGGGCGGCGTAGTTGCGGCCCACGCAGAACACGCGGCGGACGGGAAATAGTCCACCATCGGCAACCGGGATGCCCACGATCGCGGGCGGGGGCAGAACGAACTCGGCCATCATGGGACCTTTCGGGGCTTGCGTCAGACGCCGGCGGTGGCGGCAACCTCGGCGGCGAAGTCGCTGGTCTGCTTCTCGATACCTTCGCCCAGCGCGAAGCGGGCGAAATCGGCGACCGAGGCGCCGGCTTTCGCCAGCACCGCCTTCACCCGGCTTTCGCCGTCATGCACCCAGACCTGCTCGAGCAGCACCACTTCCTCGTAGTATTTCCGCACGCGCCCTTCCACCATCTTCTCGATGATCGCTTCGGGCTTGCCCGACACGCGGGCCTGATCGGCCAGGATCGCCTTCTCGCGGACCAGCGCGGCCGGATCGACCGCGCCGATATCGATCGCATCCGGGCGGGTGGCCGCGATATGCATCCCCATCTGGCGGCCGAGCAGCTCCAGCCCCGCCAGTTCGGATGGTGCCGCGATCGCGACGACCACGCCGATCCGCCCCAATCCCGGGCGCAGCGGCTGGTGCACATAGGTCACCACGGCACCCGACGGCACGCGCAGCACGCGTGCGCGGCGCAGGTGCATATTCTCGCCGATGGTGGCGACCAGATGCGTCAGTTCCTCGGCCACGCTCCGTCCGGTGCCGGGGAACGGGGCGGCGTTGATCGCGGCGAGATCCTCGCCCACGTCGAGCGCAATCTTCGCCACCGTTTCGACGAAGCCCTGGAAGGCCACGTTGCGGGCGACGAAATCGGTCTCGGCGTTCACTTCCACGACGGCGGCGGCGCGCGGGGCGGTCGCGACCCCCACCAGTCCCTCGGCGGCGACGCGGCCGGATTTCTTTGCCGCCGCCGCCAGGCCCTTCTTGCGCAGCCAATCGATCGCGGCATCTATATCGCCGCCGTTCTCGGTCAGCGCGCGCTTGCAATCCATCATTCCCGCGCCGGTCTTCTCGCGCAGGTCCTTCACCAGGGCAGCCGTGATCTCGGCCATGAGCAGAACTCCGTGTCGTCGGGGTGTCAGAGCGCGGCGGCTTCGGCCTGCGGCTCCGGCTCGGGCATGATCTCGGGGGGCAGGTCCTCGGCCGCGCCGACATCGGTGCCCGATGCCGCCAGCTCGGCGCTGATCCCGTCCAGCACCGCGCCCGATACCAGCTCGCAATACATGCCGATCGCGCGGATCGCGTCGTCATTGCCCGGGATCGGGTAGGTCACGCCGACGGGATCGGAATTGCTGTCCAGCACCGCGACCACGGGGATCCGCAGCTTGGTGGCTTCCTCGACCGCCAGCTTCTCCTTGTTCGTGTCGATAATGAACAGGATATCCGGCAGACCGCCCATGTCCTTGATGCCGCCCAGGGAGCGATCCAGCTTGTCGCGCTCACGGGTGATGTTGAGGACCTCTTTCTTGGTCAGGCCCTCGGTGTTGCCGGAAAGCGTCTCCTCGATCTGGCGCAGGCGCTTGATGCTGCCCGTGATGGTCTTCCAGTTGGTCAAGGTTCCGCCCAGCCAGCGGTGGTTGATGTAGTACTGGCCGCAGCGCTTTGCGGCTTCCGCGATCGGCTCGGCGGCGGCGCGCTTGGTGCCGACGAACAGCACGCGCCCGCCGGCCGCGGTCACGTCGCGCACCGCGCGCAGCGCGCGGTCCAGCATCGGCACGGTCTGCTGCAGGTCGATGATGTGGACCTGGTTGCGCACGCCGAACAGATACGGCGACATGCGCGGATTCCAGCGCCGCGTGTGGTGGCCGAAATGAACGCCGGCTTCCAGAAGCTGGCGTAGAGTGAACTCGGGCATCGCCATCGGCGTGCTCCTTTCCTGATCGTCCGGTTGAACCTCCGCGGGGCTGGCCCGAAGGCACCGGACCCGGATGACCGGGAAAGGCGCCCCGCGTGTGAATTACCGCGGGCGGGCGCCCGCGGCGGGGGGCATATGGCTGAGCGCGGGGGGAAAAGCAAGCTGGCGCTGCCCCCCCCGGGCAGCCCCATGGGCAGCCCCATGGGCAGCCCCATGGGCAGCCCCATGGTAGCCCTTGGGCAGCT
>JAKAZJ010000196.1 GCA_021826565.1 Pseudomonadota bacterium
CTGCTCGCCACGGACCACACCAGCGTCGCCCGCCCCACCAGCCCGTGCCAGGTCATCGGCACCAACGCCGCGGCCGCCGTAACCGCAAAGAACACGATCGACGTGGCCCGGATCACCGCCGTACTGAGCGGCAGCGCCAGCAGATAGGTCACCACCGGCGGCCCCGACATGCCGGCCAGCCCGTTCGACACGCCGGCGACCAATCCCGCCGTCAGCGTCACCAGGCGCGAGGGCTGGGGCGGCAGCCGCATCCCCTTCGCCAGCACCGCGACCGCAGCCAGGATCATCGCGCCGATCGCCACGCGCGCCGCCCCGGGCGCCAGCGCCGCCAGCGCCGCGACGCCGATCGGCGTACCCGCGATCATCCCCGGCACCAACCAGGCCAGCGCATGGCGATCGCAGATGCGCACCGCCTGGCGCAGATCGAGCGCGCTGATCTCGATCTGCAACAGCAACGCCAGCGGCACCACCTGGATCGGCGGCAGGGCCAGCGACAGGATCGGAACCGCCGCCATGACGAAGCCGAAGCCGGTGAAGCCGCGCAGCACGGCGGCAAGGAATGCCCCGGCGATGACGATGGCGACCGGCGGGATCATGCGCGCAGCCCCGGCATGGGCCCAGGACGCATGGGCCCAGGACGCATGGCCAGGGGAAAGCTGAACAGGCGGTCCGTGCCGAGCAGGAACACCCGCGCCGCCGGCCCGAACAAGCGCGCGATCGCGGGATCGCGCACGTCCAGCCCGCCGGTATAGGCGCCGAAGGCCGGCAGCAGCACGCGCCGCGCGTCCGTCACGAAACAGGCCCGCCGCACCATGCCGCCGCGCGAGGCGATCGCCGCCTTGGGATGCAGATGACCGAAAATCTCGCTCTCCCGCCCGCCCGCCGGCTCGTGGCGGAACAGGAACGGCCCGACGGTGAAAACATCAGCCGCTTCGCCGCCCAGCCCGGCCGGCGCGCCGGGGTCGTGATTGCCGGCGATCCAGATCAGGCGATGCGCGGCGGCGATGGCGCGGACCCGCGCCGCCTCGGCGGCGGGCAGGCGCGCCGGTCCGCCCGCATCATGGAACGAATCGCCCAGCGCCAGCACGATCCGCGGCGACCAGCGGCGCAGCAGCCGGGTCAGCCGGTCGAGCGTCGCGCGGCTGTCATACGGCGGCAGCAGCATCCCGCGCGCGGCGAAGGCCGAGCCTTTCTCCAGGTGCAGATCGGCGACCGCCAGCAGCCGCGCGGCCGGCCATACCAGCGCGCCGTCGGGATCGAGCATCAGGCGCTCGCCGGCCAGGTGCAGGGGCGCGGCGGTCACGAGAGGGCCAGCGCCCCCTGCCGATGGCGCCGCGACGGCGCGGCGGTGGCCTCGGCCAGCAAGGTCTCGGCCTCCGCTTCCGCGAGCAGCGCGTCCTCGGTGGCGCCTCCGCGCACGCTCTCGCGCCCGATCTCCAGCAGCACCGGGATCGCCAGCGGCGAGACCCGCGATAGCGCCATATGCACGATCCGCCCGCGGATGCGCGCCAGGAACGCTGCCAGCCGCCCCAGATCGATCAGGCCCGAAGCCGCGTCGGCCCGCGCCGCGCGCAGCAGCACGTGATCCGGCTGGTGCTTGCGCAGCACGTCGTAGATCAGGTCGGTGTTGACCACCACCTGGCGACGCGAACGCTCGGCGCCGGGCTGATGACGCTGCACCAGACCGCCGATCACCGCCACGTTGCGAAAGCCCCGGCGCAACATCGAACTCTCCGCCATCCATGCCTCCAGATCATCGCCCAGCATGTCCTGGTCGAACAGGGCGGCGATACCGGTGGGCTGCGAGGCCGACCAGATCCCCACCACGTAGTCGGTGGCGACGAAGCCCAGCGGCGCGAATCCGGCGCGCGCCATCCGCCGCGTCAGCAACATGCCCAAGGTCTGATGCGCATTGCGGCCCTCGAAGCTGTAGGCCACCAGGTACCAGCGCCCGGCGCGGGGGAATGTCTCCACCAGCAGCCCCTGCGCGCCGGGCAGGCGCGAGACGGAGCGCTGCAACCGCAGCCATTCCCGCACCGGGTCGGGGAACACGGCCCAGCGAGCCGGATCGGCAAACAACCCGCGCACGCGGGTGGCGAGATGGGTCGAAAGCGGCAGCCGCCCGCCGGCATAGGCCGGGACCAGCGGATCGCGTGTGCCGGCGGAGTCCGCCACTTCCACGGTGGTCTCGCGCAGACGCAGAAAGCGCAGCTGCCGACCGGCGAAGACGAAGCTGTCGCCGGGACGGAGCTGGGCGGCGAAATACTCCTCGACCTCTCCCAGCACCGGCCCGGCGCCACGGCGGCCGGCCAGGCGCACGCGCAGCATCGGCGCTTCCACGATGGTGCCGATATTCATGCGGTGCTGTGCCGCGATGCGGGCGGAGCGGACATGGAACCGCCCCTCGGCGTCGCGGAACAGTTTGCGGTGGCGGTCATAGGCCGCCAGCGCGTAGCCGCCGGTGGCGACGAACTCCAGCACGGCATCGAAATCCTCCCGCGTCAGTTCGGCGTAGGGCGCGGCGCGGCGGGTTTCGTCGTAGGCGTCATCGGCCAGGAACGGGCCGGCGCAGGCCAGGCCCAGCAGATGTTGCGCCAGCACATCGAGGCCACCGGGGCGTGGCGGATCGCCATCCAGCGCGCCGGCGGCGAGACCCTCGATCGCCGCCTCGCATTCCAGCACCTCGAAGCGGTTGGCCGGGATCAGCAGGGCGCGGCTGGGCTGGTCCATGCGATGATTGGCGCGGCCGACCCGTTGCAGCAGCCGCGCGAGACCCTTCGGCGCGCCGATCTGGATCACCTGGTCCACGCCGCCCCAGTCGATGCCCAGGTCCAGCGAGGCGGTGGCGACGACGGCGCGCAGGCGTCCTTCGGCCATCGCCGCCTCCACGCGACGGCGCTGGGTCGGGTCCAGGCTACCGTGATGCAGGCCGATCGGCAGCATCGGATCGTTTCGTCTCCACAGCGCCTGGAACATCAGCTCGGCCTGGGCGCGGGTGTTGACGAAGACGATACTCATCTGCGCGCGGCGCAGGCGGTCCATCACCTCGGGCGCGGCTTCCAGGCCCATATGGCCGGACCAGGACAGGCGGCCGGACGGCAGCAGCATTTCGAGCACCGGCTGCGCGCCCGGGGGGGCGGTCAGGATCCGGTCCGCGCCGGCAAAGGCGGCCAGCGCCGCCGGGTGCGCAACGGTGGCCGACAACCCGACGCGGCGGGCGGCGGGCGCAAGTGTGGCCAACCGCGCCAGCCCAAGCGCCAACTGATCGCCACGCTTGGTGCCGGCGAGCGCGTGGATTTCGTCGATGACGATTGTTTCCAGCGTGGCGAACAGCGCCGGCGCGTCCGTCAGGCTGAGCAGCACCGCGAGGCTTTCCGGCGTGGTCAGCAATATCTGCGGCGGATCGGCGCGTTGCCGGGCACGGCGATTGGCGGGCGTGTCGCCGCTGCGGGTTTCGATGCGGATCGGCAGCGCGAGCTCGGCCACCGGGGCCATCAGGTTGCGCGCGATATCGACCGCCAGGGCTTTCAGCGGGCTGACATAGAGCGTGTGCAGGCCGGGCCGGGGCGCGGCGGCCAGCGCGATCAAGCTGGGCAGGAACCCGGCCAGCGTCTTGCCACCACCGGTCGGCGCGATCAGCAGCACGCTGCCCCCGGCCTTGGCCGCTGCGAGCAGCTCCAGCTGGTGCGGGCGTGGGGTCCAGCCGCGGGCGGCGAACCAGGCGGCGAAAGCCGGGGGGAGCATGCGGGTTTGTATCGTGCCGTCGAAGCGGAGGCGACAGGCCCCGACGTGAGGCGGATGCGACGGGGCGGAAATTTTTGAGCCGGCGCTAAGAGGTGATTAACCAATTCGGATCATTTTTGGGATTGCAGAGACGCCTGCCCCTGCCGGGTTTGCCGGCAGCGGATCCCAACCCCGCTCGAAGGAACACAGGATCATGTTCGACACCGTGAAGTTCAAGCTGCTGCGTGCCCTGTACGGCGACCGTCGCGGGGTGACCGCGCTGGAATATGCGCTGATCGCCGGCGTGCTGGCGACGGTGCTGGTGACCGCGTTCACCACGCTGGGCACCGATCTCAAGACCGCCCTCACCACCATGGCATCCAGCATCCCTGGGGCCTGAGCGCGGCGCCCCGGACCGCGCGCCAACACCTACCCCGTCCCACGGAGAAGATCATGTTCGTTAGGGCTAAATGCAGGTTGCTGCTGATGCTGTATGGCGACCGGCGCGGCGTGACCGCGCTGGAATACGCGTTGATCGCTGGCGTGCTGGCGACGGTTCTGGTGACCGCGTTCACCACGCTGGGTACGGATTTGTCCACTGCCGTCACCACGGTGGGGACGTCCATCCCCGGCGCCTGATCGGCGCAGCCTTCCGCGATTTCCGGTGCGTCGCGGCCGGTGCCTTCTGGCACCGGCCGTTGCGCGTTGACCCTATGGAAAGGACGCGGTCGGAGGCGAGCGCAGCAATGACGAATCGGATGTACGATCAATCTTTCCTTCATAATTCGGGCGCAGTTTTTGAGACCGCATCGCTTCGCGCCGGCGCCGCCGGAGCGGGTTTCGTTGCGAACAATGGAGCAAGCGATCGTGCGCATCCAGTTGACCGCTTTCCGCGCCGACCGCCGTGGTGTCACGGCGCTGGAATATGCGCTGGTGGCCGGCGTGCTGACCGGCTTCGTGATCGTCGCCTTCACCACCCTGGGCTCGGATCTGCATACCGCGCTGGATGCGGTGGCGGCGTTGGTCCCCGGCGGCTGAGCACGGCGATGCTCCCCTCCCTGTTCCTCGCGGCACTGCTGGGATTGCTGCTGGCAGCCTCGGTGCATGACGTGATGGCACGCACGATCCCGGGCGCGCTCTGCGCCGCCATCGCCGGGCTGGGGCTGCTGGCGCGCTATGCCGGCGGCGATCTGAGCCATGGCGTGCTGGCCGCTTGCCTTGTGTTCGCCGGCGCATGGGTCTGCTGGCGACGCGGCTGGCTGGGCGGCGGGGATGTGAAGCTGCTGGCGGCCGCGTCCCTGGCGGTGCCGCCAGGGACGGTGCCCGCGATGTTGGCCGCAACCGCAATCGCCGGGGCCGGGCTGGCACTGCTGTATCTGGCGGCGCGGCGGGTTGTACCCGCGGCGGCGGGGGCTCGACCGCGGGCCCT
>JAKAZJ010000197.1 GCA_021826565.1 Pseudomonadota bacterium
GCGGGACCGCACGGTCACGGTATTGTCGGCCTGGACAGTGCCGATGCCGCGCAGCAGCACCGGCAGGGTGCGCGCGATGACGGTGCCCAGGGTGACGGGGATGGCGGGCTCGGCCGATGCGGGCGCAGCCGGAGCGCGGGTAAGCGCGATCCAGCCGAGCAGCGCGCCGACAGGCAGGATCAGGCCGGCCGCGAGGGCGGCACGGCGGAGTGATTTCATGCGGCCTCCCTGGATGCCAAACTACCGCAGTACCTAAACACGCAGGCCTGGCGCGCGCCAGGGGCGGCGGGGTCGTGTTGCACTTTGCAACGCGCCCCGCTGCCCCCCCTGCTGAGCGGCCAAGCAACCGATGCTTGACGCCCCCTGCCCGCGCGCTAAGCCTGCCGCCATGACCGAGCCCGACGCCGCGATCGCCGCCAACCTTGCCCGCGTCCGCGCCCGCATCGCCGCCGCCGCGCTCGCCGCCGGCCGGGCGGCGGATGCGGTCACGCTGGTCGCTGTGTCCAAGACCAAGCCCGCCGCCGCTGTGGCTGCTGCGCTCGCCGCCGGGCAGATCGTGTTCGGCGAGAACCGGGTGCAGGAGGCAGCCGAAAAATTCCCCGCCCTGCGCATCGCCCATCCCGCGCTGCGCCTGCATCTGATCGGCGGCTTGCAGACCAACAAGGCGCGCGACGCGGTGCGCCTGGCGGATGTGATCGAGACCCTGGACCGCCCGCGCCTGGCCGACGCCCTGGCCGCGGCAATGGACAAGGAATCCCGCCACCCCGACCTGCTGATCGAGGTCAATACCGGGGAAGAGCCGCAGAAATCCGGCATCCCGCGCGCCGGGGCCGACGCCTTTATTGCTGCTTGTCAGGAACGTTTCGGCGCCCGGTTACGCGGACTGATGTGCGTGCCCCCGGTGGGCGAGGACCCCGGGCCGCATTTCGCCTGGCTCGCCGCCTGCGCCTGCACCCATGGGCTGAGCGAACTCTCCATGGGCATGTCGGCCGATTTCGAGATCGCGATCGCCCATGGCGCGACGATGGTGCGCGTCGGTTCGGCGATCTTCGGCGCCCGCTGATCGGAAAATGACAAGGAAGGAACCACGACGATGCAGGACTTGCTGGCGGCGGCGGGACGGATCGGGGCGCGGCTGAAAGCGCGCGGCGAAACGATCGCGATCGCGGAATCCTCGACCGGCGGGCTGATCTCGGCCGCGCTGCTCGCGGTGCCGGGCGCGAGCGCCTATTTCCTCGGCGGCAGCGTGATCTACACGCACCATGCGCGCGCCGCGTTCCTGGAAATCCCCAATCCGCTGCCGGGGGGCATGCGCGCCTCCACCGAACCCTACGCCGCGCTGCTGGCCGGGACGGTGCGGACCCGCTGCGGCGCCACCTGGGGTCTGGGCGAGACCGGTGCGACCGGCCCTACCGGCAACCGTTACGGCGACGCCGCAGGCCATACCTGTATCGCGCTCGCCGGTCCCGCGACGCGCGCGATTACGCTGGAAACCGGCCATGGCGACCGGTCCGCCAATATGCGGGCCTTCGCCGCCCGCGCGCTGGCATTGCTGGAAGAAGCCCTGGCGTGACCGCACACCCCGGCGTCCCCCCGTCATGGCCGGGCCTGACCCGGCCATCCGCGCACGGACGCGCGTGCGCAGATGGCCGGGCCAGGCCTGGCCATGACGGGGGGGCTGTTGGGGCGAGCGCGCAACGGCGGGGCCATCGCCGCCCGTGACCCCAGAACTCAGCCCCGAGCTCAGCCCCGAACTCAGCGTCATCATTCCCTGCTACAATGAACGCGCGAATGTCGCGCCGATGATCAAGCGCCTCGACCGGGCGCTGGCCGGCATTGCATGGGAAGCGATCTTCGTGGACGACAACAGCCCGGACGGCACCGCGGCGGCCGCCCGCGCGATCGCGCGCACCGACCCGCGCGTGCGCGTGCTCCGCCGCATCGGCAGGCGTGGCCTGGCCTCGGCGGTGATCGAGGGCGCGCTGTCATCCTCGGCCGATTTCGTTGCCGTGATCGACGGCGATCTGCAGCACGACGAGACGCGCCTGCCCGATCTGCTGGCGGTGCTGCGTGCCGATCAGGCCGACCTGGCCGTCGGCAGCCGCCATGTCGCCGGCGGGTCCAACGCGGGCCTGGCGAATGCGTGGCGCCATCGCCTGTCCGACGCCGGCATCCGGTTGGCGCAGATCTCGTTGCCGGTCAAACTTACGGACCCGATGAGCGGGTATTTCATGCTCCCCCGCCCGCTATTCGAAAATCTGGCACCGCGCGTGACCGGCGAAGGATTCAAGATCCTGCTCGATCTGCTGCTGTCGTCGCCGACGCCGCTGCGCGTGCGGGAGGTGCCGGTGACGTTCCACGCCCGCACGGCCGGGGAAAGCAAGCTCGATATCCTGGTGCTGCTGCAATTCGCCGGCTTGCTGGCCGATAAGATGCTGGGGGGCCTGCTGCCGCTGCGCTTCGTCTCGTTCGCGCTGGTGGGTGCGATCGGCGTGGCGGTGAATCTGGCGGCGCTGGAGGTGGGGCGCCTGGCGGGATTGGATTTCGGCTGGGCGCAAACCCTGGCGACGATCATCGCCATGATCGGGAATTTCGCGCTGAACAACGCGGTGACCTATCGCGACCAGCGGCTGCGCGGGCCGGCGCTGTGGCGCGGGCTGGTGCTGTTCCTCGCGGTCTGCTCGGTGGGGGGGGCGGCAAATGTGGGGATCGCGCGGGCCTTGTTCGCCGAGCGGCTGGGCTGGACGCTGTCCGGCCTCGCCGGCGCGGCGATCGGGGTGGTTTGGAACTACGCCGTGTCGGCGACCTTGGTGTGGCGGCGGAGATAGGCGCTACTCCGCCTCCTCCAGGAAGAACTGCTCGGCCTCCTCGTCATAGCCATACAGTTCCGCGTAGCGCCCCCAGGCGATCGCCACGCGCAGCGTATCGTCGGCGTATTCGGGAGACATGTGATCTTCCAGCTCATCGCGGAATCGTACCGCGCTGGCGCGGTGGTTCCAGCGTTCGTCCAGCACCTGGCGGATATTCGCCACCAACGGGACATGCGCGCGCAGCGCCGCGGCGAACAACGCCTTGCGCGCATCGGTATCCGCCCCGGCGAAACGCCGCCCGGCTTCGGTCAGCAGGATGTCGCCTTCCGCCAGTTCGGCGAAACCCAGCGTCTGCAACGTCTCCCCGAGCGGGAACAGATCGTCCAGCTCCAGTTGCAACACCGCCGCCAGCGCCGGCAGGTCGGCGCGGCCGTGATACGGCGCCCCGGCCAGCGTTTCGGTCAGACCCGCCATCACGTTGGTGCCCACGCGATGCAGCGGCACGATCCGCGCCGGCGCCGCGGGGCCGGGCGCGGCCGGTGGGGCGGGCGCGGGGCGGCGGGTCATCAGCGCGTAGATGTCTTCCACCAGCTGGCGGAACGCCGGATCCTGGCGGTTGCGCGGATGCGGCAGGTTGACCGCAAGCTCGTGCTCCACCCGGCCGGGATTGACCGCGAACACCAGGATGCGGTCGCACATCAGCACCGCTTCCTCGATGTTATGGGTCACCATCAAGACCGATTGCACCGGCAACCGTCGCTCGATCCACAGATCGATCAGGTCGGTACGCAAGGTCTCGGCGGTCAGCACATCCAGCGCGCTGAACGGCTCATCCATCAGCAGCAGGTCGGGATGCACCACCAGCGCGCGCGCCAGCCCCACGCGCTGGCGCATCCCGCCGGAAAGCTCCTTCGGATAGGCATTCTCGAACCCATCCAGGCCGATCAGGTCGATCGCCTCCAGCGCCCGCCTGGTGCGTTCCGCACGCGGAATACCACGCGCTTCCAGACCCAGCTCCACATTCCCCTGCACGGTCAGCCACGGGAACAGGGCAAAGCTCTGGAACACCATCGCCACACCGTCCGGCGGGCCATTCAGGGCGCGGCCATGCCACAGCACCTCCCCGGCGGTGGGGCGCAGCAGCCCGGCGATGATGCGCAGCAGGGTGGATTTGCCGGAGCCGGAGCGGCCCAGCAATGCCACCATCTCGTGTTCCCGCAAGGTCAGCGCCACGTTGTCCAGCACCAGCAGATCGGCGGCCGCGTCCTTGTGATAGGCCTGCCGGCAGTCGCGCACGGAGAGCAGCGGCGGCGGATCGGCGAGATCGGTCATGCCCGGCATCCCTTGCATCCTTACGCCCTTCAGTAGGTCATCCGCCGGACCGCAAACTCGTGCAGCGGACGCCATAGCATCCGGTTGAACGTCACCACATAGGCGGACATCACGACGATCCCCAGCATCACCCGCGCCATGTCGCCGTGCGCCGTCGCTACCGCGATATACGCCCCGAGGCCATGGGCGGTCAGCTGCGTCGGCCCCCAGGATGCCACCTCGGCCACGATCGCCGTGTTCCACGCATTGCCCGACGCGGTTATCAATCCGGTCACCAGATAGGGAAAAATCCCCGGCAGCGCCACGCTGCGCCACCACAACCACCCGCCGACCCGGAAATTGGCCGCGACCTCCCGCAGATCCCCCGGGAACGCTGCGGCGCCAGCCACGACGTTGAACAATACGTACCATTGGGTGCCGAGCAGCATCAGCGGGGTCAGGAAAATATCCGCGTTCAGCCGGTAGCGCACGATCGCCAGCACGAACACCGGGAAGAACAGGTTGGCGGGGAACGCCGCCAGGAACTGCGCCACCGGCTGGACCCGCCGCGCCCAGGCCGGGCGCAACCCGATCCAGACGCCAAGCGGCACCCAGATCGCGCAGGCGACCACCATCACAACCGCCACCCGCAGCAACGTGAACGCGCCGAGCAGCACCGCGTACCCCACCTCCGCCCAGGAGAGCTCCCCGCCGACGAACTGTACGATGCGCCAGCCGGCCCAGCCCAGCACGGCGGCCAGCACCGCCACCCACAGCGCGTCCACCGCGCGCGAGGGCGGTCCCGCCCGCCCCAATGCCGGCAGCCGTACCGGCAGCGCCAGCCGCATCCCGCCCAATCTTGCCGCCAGCGTCCCTACGGTGTCGCCGATGCGGTTGAGCAGGATCGTCCGGCGCATGAGCTTCAGCACCCACGGGTCCTCGGCGGTCGCCGAGGCGGTGGTCTCGAAGCGGAACTTGTCCGACCACGCGACCAGCGGGCGGAACAGCAACTGGTCGTAGGCCAGGATC
>JAKAZJ010000198.1 GCA_021826565.1 Pseudomonadota bacterium
GCTGCCAAAACCGAAGCCGCCACCGCCCAAGCCGGTACCGCCGCTCCCCCCGCCGCCACCGCGCAAGGCGCCGCCGCGCCCGCGCCCGAAGCCGCGTCCGCAGGCGCCACGCCCGCATATCAGCCGGCCACCGCCACCCCCAGCGCCGGTGGCACCGCCTGCACCCTCCACCGCCGAGGTCGCCAGCGCGCTGATGCGCTATGCGGCTGAACTGAACGCCCATGTTCAGGCTCGTCTGGTGGTACCGCAGGCAGTGCGGATGATGCATCTTTCCGGTCGTGTGGTCGTGGCGATCCGGGTGGCGCCGGATGGGCGGGTAATCGCCGTATCTGTCGCACGCTCCTCCGGCGTGGGTCCGATCGATCGCGCCGCTTTGGCCGCCGTGCGCGCCACAAATCTGCCGCCGTTTCCGGGCGACATGCCACGCCATCCGGTCACGTTCGATCTGACGGTGCATCTCCGCAACTGACCGCGCCCTTCTGCGCAGCCGGGCCCGGTGCTATCCCTGGTCCGGTTTTGCAGCGGAGACCATCATGCCCACGCCCCCCCCACACCAGATTCCCGGCGTCTATCACCGCCGCATCGGCGAGATCGTGGTCACCGCGCTCTCGGACGGCTACCTGGACGGCAGCACCGATGTTCTGCGCAACATCGAACCCGCCGAGGCAGACCGCCAGCTCGCCGCCCAGTTCCGCCCCGGCCGGCGCACCGCGGTCAACTGTTTCGCGATCCATTCCGCCGGCCGCCTGGCACTGATCGAGACCGGGTCCGGCAATTATCTGCAACCCACGGCCGGCAAGCTGCCGCACCACCTACGCGCGGCCGGCATCGACCCGGCGGATATCGAGGCGGTGTTGCTGACCCATATGCACCCGGATCATTCGGCCGGCTTATCGGACCCGGCCACCGGCGCGCGCCGCTTCCCCAACGCCCGCCTGGTGGTCCACGCCAATGAACCGAAGCACTGGCACGACGATGCGGCGATGGAGCGGGCGAGCGAACGCGCCCGCAAGCTGTATTTCCAGTGCGCCCGCGAACAGACTGCGCCGTACACCGACCGCATGGACGTCTTCACCGCGGCGGGCCAGGAAGTGTTTCCCGGCGTCACCACGGTCCCGCTGCACGGCCACACGCCCGGCCACACCGGCTACCGGATCGCGTCGGGCAACGAACAGCTGCTGATCTGGGGCGACATCGTCCACGTCCCCGACATCCAGGTGGAACATCCGGAGGTCGCGATCGAGTTCGACACCGATATGCACGCGGCGATCGCCACCCGCCGGCGCGCGCTGGACATGGCCGCAAGCGATCGGCTGCTGATCGCCGGGATGCATGTGCATTTCCCCGGCTTCGCCCATATCGTCCGCCGCGGCGGCGGGTATGCGCTGCTGCCGGAGCCGTGGGATCAGGCGTTCTGAGGCGCGGCCTATAACCCCTCGAACAGCGCCGTGGTGATGTAGCGCTCGGCGAAGGACGGAATGATCACCACGATCCGCTTGCCGGCGAACTCCGCCCGCTTGCCGACCTGCAACGCCGCCACCAGCGCGGTGCCGGAGGAGATCCCCACCGGGATCCCCTCGGTCCGTGCGAGCCGACGGGAGGCGGCGAAGCTTTCCTCGTTGCCGACCTTGATCACCTCGTCGATCAATCCGGTCTCCAGCACTGCGGGCACGAATCCGGCCCCGAGCCCCTGCAGCGGGTGCGGGCCGGGCTTGCCGCCCGACAGCACCGGGGACGCCTCAGGCTCTACCGCGAAGATTTTCAATCCCGGCCGGCGCGGCTTCAGCGCCTGCGCGCAGCCGGTCAGGGTGCCGCCGGTGCCGACGCCGGAGACGATCGCGTCCACCTCGCCCGCGGTATCGTACCAGATTTCCTCGGCCGTGGTGCGACGATGGATCGCCGGGTTCGCCAGGTTGGCGAACTGGTTCGGCATCACCGCCCCGGGTGTCGCCGCCAGCAGTTCCTCGGCGCGCGCGATCGCGCCATTCATCCCCTTCTCGCGCGGCGTCAGGTCCACTTCCGCGCCCAGATACCGCAGCATCTTGCGCCGCTCGACCGAGACGGATTCCGGCATCGTCAGGATCAGCCGGTAGCCGCGCGCGGCGGCGACGAACGCCAGGCCGATGCCGGTGTTGCCCGATGTGGGTTCGATGATCGTCCCGCCCGGGCGCAGCCGCCCATCGGCTTCCATCTCCAGGATCATGTTGACCCCGATCCGGTCCTTCACCGAAGCGATCGGGTTGAAGAACTCCAGCTTCAGACAGATATCGGCGCGCACCCCTTCCTCGGCGCAGATGCGCGGGATACGGACCAGCGGCGTGTTGCCGATGGTCTCGGCGATGCTGTCGTAGATGCGCCCGCGATGCGGACGATCGAGCACCAGGGGTTTCGCCTCGCTCATGCCATGCCTCCCATGCCGGCCGCCGCCGGGGTCCGGCGCGCGTACCGCGCCACGCGTTGCCAAGTCACATGCAACAGGCTGTAGATCACCGCAAGTCCGACGCTCATCGGCGCTTCTCCGGGTTCAGGCGGCCAGCTCGGCCGGCAGGTCTTCGTGGAAGCGGTTGCCCGCGGTGGTGGCGGCGATCGCGCCGGCGCGAATGACGTAGTCGGCGAAATGCTCGCCCGGGGCGCGCTGCGCTGCGTAGGCAGCGAATAACGGGCGCAGGCAGGCCCGGATTGCGTCCGGTCCGATGTCACGGCGGAACAGTTTCGACAGCCGGGTGCCGTCGAACGCGCCGCCCAGATACAGGTTGTACAAGCCCGGCTTCACGCCCACCAACCCGATCTCGGCCAGATAGGGCCGCGCACACCCGTTCGGGCAACCGGTCATGCGGATCGTGATCTCGTCGTCCCCCAACCCCATTTCGGCCAGATCCGCTTCCAACCCGTCGATCAGCCCGGGCAGCGCGCGCTCGCTTTCGGCCAGCGCGAGGCCGCAGGTCGGCAGCGCCACGCAGGCCATGGCATTGCGGCGCAGCGCGGAGGGGGCGGCATCCAGCCGGTGCGCGGCCAGGATCGCCGCGATCGCCGCGCGCCGCTCCGGAGCGATATCCGCGATCAGCAGATTCTGGTTCGGTGTCAGGATGAAGCGCCCGTCATGCGCCTCTGCCACCGCATGCAGCCCGGCCAGCAGCGGACCCGCCACGCGCCCGTTCTCCACGAACAGGGCAAAATGCCACCGCCCGTCCGCGCCGGTGATCCAGCCGGACGGATCGCCCGAGCGCGTGAACGTGAATGCCCGAGGTGCGGCCAGCGCAAATCCCAGCCGGCGTTCCAGCTCGGCGCGGAACGTCGCCAGGCCGATCCGTTCGATGGTGTATTTCAACCGCGCGTGTTTGCGATCGGCGCGGTCGCCGAAGTCGCGCTGCACCGTGACCACGTGTTCGGCGACCGCCAGCACCTGATCCGGCGTGCAGAACCCGATCAGATCGCCGGTGCGGGGGAATGTGTCCGGCTCGCCATGGGTCATGCCCATGCCGCCGCCCACCGCCACGTTGTAGCCCGCGATCGCGCCGCCCGCTTCGATCGCGATCAGGCCGAGTTCGTGGGCGAACGCGTCCACGTCGTTATAGGGCGGAATCGCGATCGCGATCTTGAACTTGCGCGGCAGATAGGTGCGGCCCAGGATCGGCTCGTCCTCCGCGTCGCCGCCGGCGACGGGTGCGCCGTCGATGAAAATCTCGTGCCAGGCGCGCGATTTCGGCAGCAGATGGGCACTCAGCGCGTGCGCGGTCGCCAGCGCCTCGGCATGGATGGCGCTGGCGGGATTCGGCGTG
This sequence comes from Pseudomonadota bacterium, assembly GCA_021826565.1. Next base: position 3,780 of record JAKAZJ010000198.1, read on the forward strand.
CAGATCACATTGCGGTTCACGTCCCCGCAAGCGGCGATCGTGTCCAGCATCGCCGCATTGATCTCCTGGATCGCAGGCCGCAGGTTCGACTTGATGATGCCGTGGAACTGGATTGTCTGCCGCGTGGTCAGGCGCAAGGTGCCGTTGCCGCGGTCGCGCGCCATCGCCTCCATCGCCAGCCACTGCGCTGGCGTCAGCACGCCGCCCGGCACGCGCAGCCGGGCCATGAAGCTGAACGCCTTTTCCATCCGCGTCTTCATCCGTTCCGCGCGCAGGTCGCGGTCGTCCTGCTGGTAGATGCCGTGGAACTTGGTCAGCTGCGTGTCGTCCTCGGCGATCGCGCCGGTGACGGCATCAGCCAGGCCATCGGCGATCGAGCCGCGCAGCCCGCGGCTGTCCGCCTTGATAATCTCGTTACGGGAAACATTGGTCATGCCGGCACCTTGTCGCGGAACGCAGGGGAGCGGTGGATGCCGCATTCGGTCTTCGCCAGCCCGTCCCAGCGGCCGGCGCGCGGATCCTCGTCCGCGCGCACCGCGCGGGTGCAGGGGGCACAGCCGATCGAGCGGAACCCACGCGCCACCAGCGGGTGCGGCGGCAGATCGAAATGGTCGAAATAGCCGGCGATATCGGCTGCCGACCACCCGGCCAGCGGGTTGATCTTGATGCGCCAGTCGGCGCCGAACTCCACCGCCTCCAGCGCCGAGCGATCGCCGCCCTGGAACCGCTTGCGTCCACTGATCCAGGCGTCGAACGGCGCGAGCGCTGCGTCCAGCGGGCCCGTCTTGCGCGCCGCGCAGCAGCCGTCCGGGTCTTGTACTGGGTCGGCCGCCATCGCCGTCACCGGGTCCGGCCGCGCCACGCGCAGATCGCGCAGCCCGAGCCGGGCGGCCAGCCGATCCCGATAGGCCAGCGTCTCGGGAAACAGCTTTTCGGTATCGAGGAAGATCACCGGCAGCGCCGGGTCGATCGCGGCCGTCATGTGGAGCAGCACCGCGCTTTCGGCGCCGAACGCCGAGACCAGCGCGATCCGGTTCGCGAATCGCTCGTGGATCAGCACGCGCAGCAGCGCGGCGGTGTCGTCGGCGCGCGTCATCAATACACGTCCCGCTTGTAGCGCCCGTCGCGCTGCGCGGTCCGCAGCCAGGCGATGGCGCCGTCGGCGTCGGTTCCCGCGCCGTCCGCGATCACCCGCAGCAGGGCCGCGTGTACGTCGCGCGCCATCGCCTTTGCGTCGCCGCAGACATAGACAACGGCCCCGTCGTCCAGCCACCGCCACAGCGCGTCGCGCTGTTCCCATAGCCGGTCCTGGACATAGATTTTTTCCGGTTGATCGCGCGAAAACGCGACATCCATCCGCGACAGCA
>JAKAZJ010000199.1 GCA_021826565.1 Pseudomonadota bacterium
TGACGTGGCGGGAGTGTACCGGATCGGCTGCCTCGGGCGGCTGTCGTCGTTCAGCGAGACCGATGACGGGCGCTACCTGATCACATTGTCCGGCCTGCCGCGGTTCGAGACCCTGGGGGAACTGGCCATGCGGCGCGGCTACCGGCGGATGCGGGTCAGCTACACCCGGTTCCTGGCCGATCTGGACCCCGACCCGGCGGCGATCGGCGTGGCGCGCGAGACGTTGCTGACCGCCCTGCGCGCGTATTTCACGCATCGCGGCTTCGATGCGAACTGGGAGGCGATCGGCCGCCTGGACGATCCGACCCTGGTCACCACGCTGTCCATGGTCTGCCCGTTCGAACCGGCCGAAAAGCAGGCCCTGCTGGAAGCTGCCGATTTGCCCGCCCGGGCTGCCATCCTGCACACGCTGCTGCGGATGGGCGCGGCCGCCGATCCGGCTGACGGCACCCTTCCGAGCTGAGGCAAGCCATGACCGAACCTGCACCTGTCGATCCCCGCCTGCTGGACATCCTGGTCTGCCCGCTGACTAAGGCACCGCTGGAATACGACCGCGCTGCTGGCGAGCTGATCAGCCGCAAGGCCGGCTTGGCATATCCGATCCGCGACGGCATCCCGATCATGCTGGTAGAAGAAGCGCGGACGCTGGATCCATGAGCGCCGCACCGAGCGAAATCCGCCTGGACCGCGACCGGCGTACCTTGCAGGTGCGCTTCGCGGACGGTGCCGGCTACAATCTGCCGGCCGAATATCTGCGCGTGGAAAGCCCAAGCGCCGAGGTTCAGGGCCACGGTCCGGACGACCGCAAGACCGTCCCCGGCAAGCGCGGCGTGCGCATCGCCGGTGTCGAGGCGGTCGGCAACTACGCGGTGCGGCTGGTGTTCGACGACGGCCACGATAGCGGGATTTACTCGTGGGCCTTGTTGGGCGCGCTGGGGCGCGAACAGGCGGAGCGCTGGGCCCGCTATTTGGCCGAGCTGGAGGTCCGTGGCCTGGCCCGCGGCTGACCGCGCCTGCGCGACGATCTGCTATCATCATCGCGGATACGCACAGGAGACCGCCCCGATGTCAGAGATCGAAACCACGCTCGCGCTGGGCGAGGACTACCCCGAATTGCGAGACTCGGTCCGCCGCATCTGCGCGCGTTACCCCGGCAGTTATTGGCGCGATCTGGAAGACCAGTCCGCCTACCCCACCAGCTTCGTCGCCGAACTGACCGCAGCCGGGTTCCTGGCCGCGCTGATCCCCGAGGAATATGGCGGTTCCGGTCTGCCGTTGCGCGCCGCGGCGGTGATCCTGGAGGAGATCAACGCGGCCGGCTGCGTGGCGTCCCAGGGCCATGCCCAGATGTACATCATGGGGACGCTGCTGCGGCACGGCTCGGAGGACCAGAAGCGCCGCTACCTGCCCGAGATCGCGGCCGGCCGGCTGCGTTTGCAAGCGTTCGGCGTAACCGAACCCACCACCGGATCCGACACCACGCAGCTGAAGACCCGCGCTGAACGCCACGGCGATCATTATCTGATCACCGGCCAAAAAGTGTGGACGTCGCGCGCGATGCATTCCGACATGATGCTGTTGCTGGCGCGCACCACTCCCACTGACCAGGTGCGCAGACGCACCGAGGGTTTGTCGGTATTCCTGGTCGATCTGTCGGCCAAGAACCAGGGTAAAGGGCTGGAAATCCGCGCGATCGAGGCGATGATCAACCACAACACCACCGAGGTCTTCTTCGATCGCTTCCCCGTTCCGGCCGCAAATCTCATCGGCGCGGAGGGCCAGGGCTTCCGCTACATCCTGGACGGGCTCAACGCCGAGCGCATCCTGGTGGCCACCGAGGCGCTGGGCGATGGCCGCTGGTTCCTGAACAAGGCAACCCAATACGCGAAGGACCGTGTGGTGTTCGGCCGCCCGATCGGCGCCAATCAGGGGATACAGTTCCCGCTTGCGCGCGCCTGGGCCGAACTGGAGGCGGCTGACATGGTCTGCCGTCGCGCCGCAGCGCTGTTCGATGCCGGGCGGGAGTGCGGGGCGGACGCGAATATCGCCAAGCTGCTGGCATCCGAGGCCGCGTGGAAGGCGGGCGAGGCGGCGATGCAGACCTTCGGCGGCTTTGCGTACGCGCGCGAATACGAGATCGAACGCAAATGGCGTGAGACACGATTGTATCAGATCGCGCCGATCTCGACCAATCTGGTGCTGGCCTATGTGGGCCAGCATGTGCTTGGGCTGCCGCGGTCATATTGACCGTGACCGGCTCGTTACTGATCGCGACCGGGGCAGACGCGGTCTATTTCCCGCTGATGCAGGAGCTGCTGGCCTCGGTGCGCGCGCATGCGCCGGGGCGGGTGGGGTTCGGGGTGATCGATGGCGGGCTGACGCCCGATCAGCGCGGCTGGCTGGAGGCGGAGGGCGTGCGGCTGGCGGCCCCGCCGGCGCTCGTGGACGCGGCGCGCGCGGTGCGGGCGCGCCCGGCACTCGGGGTCAATCTCGGTAAGCTGTGGCTCGACCAGATGTTTCCCGGCTTTGACACGCTGCTGTGGCTGGACGCCGATACCTGGGTGCAGCAATGGGACGCGGTGGCGCTGCTGGTGGGCGCGGCGGAAACCGGGGCGTTGGCGGTGGTGCCGGGCGCGGGGCGGTTCTGGAAGCGGCAGATCGACGTGCGCTGGATCGCCGGCGGCGTGGGCGGCATCGGACAGGTGCGTTCGTTCAACTACAAGAACGCCTGGCACGCCCGGCTGCCGCTTGCGGTCTGCCGGGATCTGGGCACACGAGCCTTGCTGAATGCGGGCGCCTTCGCGCTGCCTGCCGCGGCACCGCACTGGGCGCGGCTGCGGCATTGGCAGGCGCGCATTCTGCGCCACGGCAAACCGTTCACCTCCGACCAGCTGGCCATGGCGATGGTGGTGTATACCGAGGAGCTGCCTGCGGAATTTCTGCCTACCAACTGCAACTACGTCTCGCCGCGTCGGGTGGACGCGGCGCGCGGATTGTTGCTGGAGTTCTATTACCCGTACCGCCCGGTCGGCATCGTGCATCTGGCGGCGGAGAAGAAAATGCGGTTCGACCCCTCGGTGCAAGCGCCGTTGCTGGGGGTGGACGGACGGACCTATCAGGCCTGCCTGCGGCACGGGTGGTTCCAGCGCGACATCGCCGCGGCGGGGCCTGACTGATCCCGCGCGCCTGCGCCAACCCGCGGGACCGCTGGCGGGTGTTACGCCCCCAGCTGGGTCGCCAGGTCGCCGATATCGGCCGCCACCACGTCCCACGCCTGTTCGGCCGCATAGTCCCGTTTCTGATGCGGACCATACTCGCCCGGCCGGGGAAAGAACGCCGTCATCAGCCCGCATGCCCGTGCCGCCGCCAGATCCCCGTTATGCGCCGCCGCCATCATCACCTGCCCGGGCGCCAGATCCAGCAGCCGCGCCACGCCCAGATACGTCTCGGGGTCCGGCTTGAAATGTCCGAACAGGTCCGACCCGAACACCATGTCCCACGGCAATCCGGCGTGCTTCGCCATGTTGGTCAGCAACGACACATTCCCGTTCGACAACGGCCCGATGATGAACCGCCGCTTCAGCCGGGTCAGCCCCGGCACGGCATCCGGCCACGGGTTCAGCCGGTGCCAGCCGCGGTTGATATGCGCCAGATCCGCCTCGGACAGACCGGAGATCCCAAACGCGGCCACCAGCTGGTCCAATGACCCGCGATGCAGATCGTCAAGCCGGGTCCAGCCCACCGTCCCTTCGCGCACGCGCTGCATCGAGGGGTGGTAGGCGGCGCGCCAGGCATCCACCAGCCCCGCCCAGTCGGCCGCGATGCCGCGCACCTGCCCGAACGCGGTCAGTTCCGCAATCAGGCTGCCGCGCCAGTCCACCACTGTCCCGAACGTGTCGAACACGATCGCCGCCGGTGTCCCGGCGCCTGTCCCGCCGCTCATCCCGCCGCTCATCCCCCTGGCCGTCATCCGCGCCTCCCGTTATGTCGGGCGCAGTATGCACGCGCGTCCCACCCTGACCATGCCCCGGCCATGAAACGCCTTCTGCGCGGCGAAACGGCGCAGCTATGGCTGGCTCGCGCCCTGTCGGTCTATCTGCGGTTCGTTATGCGCACGACGCGCTGGACGATGGTCGGAGCCGAAAACGTGGCGCCCTTCCTGCAAACCGGCCGCGTCATCGTCGCCTTCTGGCACGAGCGTCTGGCGGTCATGCCGGCGTTCTGGCTGTACTCGGTCCGCCATGCCCCGCCCGGCCGATTACGCATCTACCTGCTGGTCAGCCAGCACCGCGACGGCCAGCTGATTGGCGCCATCCTTCGCCCGTTCGGCATGGATACCGTCAGCGGATCCTCCACCCGCGGCGGCGTCGCCGGGCTGAAAGCGGGACTCGACCGCCTGGCCCAGGGCGCCATCGTCAGCATCGTGCCGGACGGACCGCTGGGACCCGCCTTCCAACCCGCGCCAGGGGTAGCTGCGCTCGCTGCCCTCTCCGGACTGCCTGTCCTGCCACTCGCCGCGCAAACAACCCGCCACCGCCGCGCCGGTGGCTGGGACCGTATGATCTTCCCGCTGCCGTTCGGCCGCGGCACCCTGGTTTGCGGCGCCCCGATTACCGTCACACGCGAAACCATGGCCGAGGCCTTGCCGCGCATCGCCGCTGCCCTCACCGACGCTGCAACCCGCGCCGATCGCGGCTGCGGCATCCAATGATGAGGTGCGGAGGGGCGCAAGGCAGGCCCGGGGGCGCACCCCCCCGCACCCCACGATGACCACGCTGCGCCGCGTCTGGTCTGGGGCCGCGACGGCGGCGGCGCCGGTGTTGTGGGTGATGTTGCGGCGGCGCGCGCGGGCGGGGAAAGAGATTTTGGCGCGCTTGGCGGAGCGGCGTGGGGTGGAGACTGTGCCGCGGCCCGTGGGACGATTGGTATGGCTTCATGCGGCGAGCGTGGGTGAGAGCGTATCGGTCTTTCCGGTGATTGCGGCGTTGTTGGCGCGGGAGCCCGCTCTGACGGTGTTGTTGACAACCGGTACGGTGACCTCGGCCCGGCTGGTAGCGGCGCGGCTGGCCGGGGAACCGCGGGTGTTGCATCGGTTCGTGCCGTTGGATGTGCCGCGCTGGGCCGGGCGGTTTCTGGACCACT
>JAKAZJ010000200.1 GCA_021826565.1 Pseudomonadota bacterium
CGATGGAGCACGCCCCGATCCGCCAGCTGACCATCGCCGCCCGGACCGAGGATCAGGCGGTGCGCGTCACCGTCAGCGACACCGGGCCGGGCCTGGCGCCCGCGATCGCCGAGTCCCTGTTTCAGCCATTCGTAACCGACAAGCCGGATGGGCTGGGGATGGGGCTGGCGATCGCGCGCGGGATCGTCGAGCAACATGGCGGGCGGCTGGTGGCCGCCCCGGCGCCGGGCGGCGGGACCTGCTTTGCCTTCACGCTGCAACGGGCGGCTTCGTGACCCGTAGACGCTTAACTTTCGCTTGAAATCCGCCGCCGCCCGGGTGTAGCGCAAGCGTCGGGGAACGCAGCCACGCGGCGCCACCAGGAAAGGCCGCGCCCATGATTGTGACCGCCCCCCGCCTGGAAGACGCTCGGCTGCTGACCGGTGCGGCGCGCTTCATCGACGACCTGCCGGAGGCCGGCGCCTGGCACGCCGCGTTCATCCGCTCGCCGCACGCCCATGCGCGCATCCGGGGGATCGATCCCGCCGGGGGAACGGTGGTCATGGCAGCGGACCTGGCCGGCCTGGGGCCGCTGCCCTGCGCCGTCACGCTGCCCGCCGCCGCGGGGCTGATCGTCCCGCCGCGCCCCGCGCTCGCCGCCGACCGGGTGCGCCATGTGGGCGAGGCCGTCGCCATGGTGCTTGCCCCCACCGCGCAGGCCGCGCGCGACGCGGCGGAGCGGATCGTGGTGCAGTACGACCCGTTGCCCGCCGTGATCGACCCGCGCGCCGCGCTGGCCGCCGCCGCGCCAACCCTGCATTCCGCCGCGCCCGGCAACCTGGCCTTCACCTTCCAGGCCGGCGATCCCGCCGCGGTCGCCGCCGCCTGCGCCGCCGCCGCCCGATGCGTGACGCTGGACCTGGTCAACCCGCGCCTGATCGTGGCCGCGCTGGAACCGCGCGGCGCGATCGCGCGCGCCGCCGACGGACGGCTGGACCTGATCCTGTCCGGTGCCTCGGTCCACGGCATCCGCGACGCGCTGGCGCGGATCTTCGCGCTGCCGCAAGCGGCCGTGCGGGTCCGCGCGCCGGAAGTCGGCGGCGGGTTCGGCGTGAAGAACGCGGTCTATCCCGAATATGTCGCCCTGCTCTGGGCCGCGCGCCGGTTCGGCCGGCCGGTGAAATGGATCGCGACGCGGACCGAGGATTTCGTCTCCACCGCACAAGGCCGCGACAACCTGACGCAGGCCACCCTGGCGCTGGACGCGGAAGGCCGGTTCCTGGCGCTTGCGGTCGATACCATCGCCAATCTGGGCGCCCATGTCGCGGGGTTCGGCCCCGGCACCTCCACCCTGGCGCCGGCCACCGCCATGGGCGGCCCCTACGCGATCCCCGCCATCGCCATGACCGTGCGCGGCGCGCTGACCAACACCGTCCCGATCGACGCCTATCGCGGCGCCGGCAAGCCGGAGGCGAACTACCTGACCGAACGCCTGATCGAGGCCGCCGCGCGCGCCCTGGGCGCCGATCCGTTCGCGCTGCGCCGGCGCAACCTGGTTGCGACCTTCCCGTATCGCAAGGCGTTGGGGACCGTGATCGACAGCGGCGGATTCGTTGCCAATCTGGACGCCGCCGAGGCCGCCGCCGACCGGCCGGGCTTCGCTGCCCGCCGCGCTGCGTCCGCCGCGCGCGGATTGCGGCGCGGGATCGGCGTGGCCTGCTACCTGGAAACCGCCCGCGGCCAGCCGCACGAGGCCGCGGCGCTGCGATTCGATGCGGACGGACGCATCGCTTTGCTGGTGGGCACGCAATCGACCGGGATGGGGCACGAGACGGCGTATACCCGCCTGGCCGCCCGGCTTCTGGGCCTGCCGGAGGCCGCGTTCCGCTACGTGCAGGGCGACACCGACCAGGTGCTGACCGGCGGCGGACATGGCGGCGCGCGATCGATGCATATGGGCGGCGCGGCGCTGGTGGCGGCGGTGGCCGCGCTGCTGGACCGCGCGCGCCCGCTGGCGGCGGCGCTGTTGCAAGCAGCCGCGGCGGAACTGGCCTACACCGACGGCGCGTTCCGCACCGCGGACGGCCGCGAAGTGACCCTGGCCGCGATTGCCGCCGAGCCCGGGGGGCGCGACGCGCTGGCGACGCGGGCGGAGGTGGCGGACGCGGCCTTCACCTTCCCGTCCGGCTGCCACGTGGCGGAGGTGGAACTGGACAAGGAAACCGGCGCCGTGACCTTGGACCGCTACCTGGCGGTGGATGATTTCGGCACCCTGCTGGAGCCGGCGCTGGTGGTGGGCCAGGTGCAAGGCGGGCTGGCGCAGGGGATCGGGCAGGCGCTGGTGGAACGCTGCGCGTACGATGCGGAGTCGGGACAGTTGCTGTCGGGGAGTTTGATGGATTACGCGCTGCCGCGGGCCGCGGATCTGCCGGCGCTGGAGGTGCGGCTGGTGGAACGGGCGACGGCGGCGAATGCGCTGGGGGTGAAGGGATCGGGGCAGGCGGGGGCGATGATCGCGCCGCAGGTGGTGATGGGGGCGGTGGCGGACGCGCTGGACGGGGCGTGGGTGGAGATGCCGGCGACGGCGGAGGCGGTGTGGCGGGTGGCCACCGGCCTTGAGGAAAATGCCGCAAACCCGGCGGGCGTTCCGGGCCGCGGCAAGGATCAGCCGGAGACCGGGAAACAGGCTCGCAACGTCTGCGTTCCGCCCGCAATGGGATAGATCAGCCCGCCGAGCCAGACCGGCGCCGTGATGGTAACGCTTGCGAAGTTCCCCGAGGCGCCGAAACAGGCGGTGGTCGCCGCTACGGCGACATCGCCGGTGGTGAGGACCTGGTTCGGCAGCCAGGCATTTGCCAGGGACACGGCGTACTGGGCCCCGCCGCCCGCGCAGGCCGATGCGCCGATCGCAACACAGCGAGCCGTCTGCACCGCGACCGTTTGCAATGTGGTGCGGCTCCACATCACCATCCCGGTCGCGATAATTCCCAATACGATCGTGAAAAATACGCTGCCGACCAGTGCGAATTCAAGCGCGGTACTGCCGCGGCAGTCGTCCCGTACTCCCGGAAGATGGCGGCGTAGGAGACGCACGATCATTTGATCCGCACGGTCGCGGTCTCCGAGAGCTGCGGCGCGGCAAACAGCGGCAGAAACCGGGGTACCGTGTAGTCCGCAGCGATGGTGGTATACACTCCGGGCTTGCTGCCATCGGCGCAATTCGTCGTGCAGGACGCGGCGGGACTGGGGGCGGCCGGCGTTCCGGATGCACAATAACAGGCCGGTGCGCTGGCCGTGGCCGTGACGCCGCCCAACGCCGAGGCCTGCTCCGCCATGGTCACGATCGCGGCGGTGGAAACATTGGGGCCCGCCATGAACGCGTAGTACGAAGCCTGGGATACCGCGCCGTTGAGTGCGCTGTCGCACCAGACCGCCCAGCCGAACTGGATCAGCCCGCCAAGCAGGAGCAGCAGCAACGGGGCCACCAGCGCGAACTCCACCGCCGCCGTCCCACGCTTGGTACGGTACCGCGCTCGCAGGCGCGTCATTGCACCAGGCCTATCGATGTCGTGTTCGGCTGGCTACCAAAATTAAGCAGGCTATAGTTGGAGCAGTTTGCCGCGAGGTTTACGTTTCCGGAGATCGTCAGCGTGTTGGCGATCACCTCGGCACATCCGGTCGATCCGTCGGTGGCGTTGCCACTGAGCGATATCGCTGAGTTGGGAGCGTAAATGAGGCCGGTGAACGGGATCGCGGAGTTGCCACTGATCGTCACGCCCGCATTGCTGTTCGTGGCGAACAGCACCCCGGCGAGCGCCCCGTCCGCGGAGGTCCCGGAACTCGGCGCAGTCAGCGTGATCGCGCCGGTATTGAAATTACCGGAGATCGAGATCCCTCCCGAACTGACCAAGGTGATCCCGCTGCCCGATATATACGTGCCCCCAACCGAGGTGTTCCCACTGACGGAGAGCGAGCCGTTCACTGTGTAGAGGCCGGTGCCACTGAAGACCAATGTTGTGCTGCCGCTGATGGAGATCGAGCCGTAACAGACATTCGGGTACAACGTGGTGACCCCCTTGGACGAAGTCGGCTGCGTCGTCGGGCCGCATTGCGCCTTTGCAATGGCGTTCTGCAGCGCCGTATCGTTCACGTAAGGATTCGGGACTTGCGCGGCACCCGGGTGCTGCGCGGCCGTGTTGGTGGCGGTACCGGATACGTGGCCGCTGACCGTGATCGTGCCGGCGGAGTATATTCCGACCGTGTTCAGCGTCAGGTTGCCGCTCATGCCGGTGTTCGCGTCGGATACCATCGAGCAACCGTTCAGGTTGGCGTTGACGTTGCCGGACAGGGTGGTGCCCGGCAGCGCGACCACGCCGTTGACATCGCCGTTCAGCGTCAGGATGCAGGGCTGGGCGCCGTTGATGGTCGTGCCTACCTCGGACATGGCGGTTGCCGCCATCGTAATGGGGTGGACTCCGGAGATGATCGCTGCGAACAGAAGCGGGATGGTCTGCGTCACCGTCACCAGAACCGCCGGGTCGGCGGGATTATTCACGCCCTTGGTAATCTGCACGGAAATCTGGTTGTCCGACAGCGTTTCCGACGACGCGGTCCAGCTGCGCGTGCCGCCGCCGCCGGCGGCATTGAACTCGGCGACGTTCGCGGCGGCATTCGCCGCCGCCTGCGCCGAAGCGCCGGCACCGTATGCCTCCGCGCCAGCCAACGCCGCCAGATCGGCTTTCCGCTGCAACTGCAGCCGCACATCGGACCAGCGCGCGACCTCGATTCCCATGGCTGCCGACAGCAGCAGCGCGGGCAGGGCCAGTGCCGTGATCAGCGCGATCGCAGCGCGCCGGTCGCGTCGCAAAGGCATTCTTTTCCGGACCCCGGGAGCCATGGGATGTGCTGCACCTTTACGCACTCAACTTGAGGCAGCCACAGCTCGAGTTACAATTTCGCTACAGTCGGGATGGGGCGGCGGCATCCGGTTGCCCACCGTCGCGTTAACCCCCGATTAGCATTTCCGTCCTACAACACACACCCGCCCCCCGCTCCCCCCGGTGCCCCACCAAGTGCCCACCGCCATCTCATGTCCCGGTCCGGTCGCCTACCTCGCCGCCATCGTCCGGGTGGTGGTGGGCGGCTTCCGTGA
>JAKAZJ010000201.1 GCA_021826565.1 Pseudomonadota bacterium
GCCGCCTTCTCCGCGGCACAGCCGGCGACCGCGGCGAAGTCCAGTCCCGCCAGCGCCGCGTTCTCGCGTTCCAGCACGGCGCAAAGCCGGCGCACGGCGTCCGCTTTCATCGCTTTGCCTCCTGCTCGGCCAGCAGCGCGCGGAACACCGGCGCGGCCAGGCCCAGGCCGCCACGCGCCGCCATCTCCTTGCCCATTTCCTGCACCAGCATCGGCCGCCAGGTTGCCTCGGCGCTGCCGCCGCCGAACATCCCGTGCGCGCCATGGACGGTCTTGAACATCGGCGCCAGCAGCGCGCCCAGGGTCATGCCCTCGAACGCCTTCGCCGCCCGCCAGAGCCGCGCCGCCTGGTCCGGGGGCAAGGATGAAGCGGGCGGACCGGATGCCGGCAGGATCATCGCACCACCAGATCGGCCTGCAACGCGCCGGCCGCCTTGATCGACTGCAGAATGGTAATCAGATCGCGCGGCCCGATCCCCAGCGCGTTCAGGCTGGCCACCAGCGCGCGCAAGGTCACCGTGCCGCGCACGATCCCCAGCTTGTTGCCGTGATGATCGTTGATCTGGATCTTGGTGCCGGGCGTGGTCACGGTGGTGCCGTTCGACAGCGCGCCGGGCTGGCTGACCTGTGGCGTCTCGGTCACCCGGACCGTCAGATTGCCCTGCGCGATCGCCACCGTGCTGATCCGCACATTCGCGCCCATGACCACGGTGCCGGAGGCTTCGTCGATCACCACCACCGCCGGATCGTCCGGAACGATGCGCAGGTCCTCGACCGTCGCCAGGGTGCTGATCGGGTCGCGTCCGGTCAGGTTCAGCACCACGGTGCGCGGGTCCGTGACGCGCGCGATCGGACCCAGCGCGGTGTCGATCGCGGCGCGGATGCGCTCGGCGGTGGTCAGGTCCGGATTGCGCAGGCTGAGATACAGGCTTTTCTTCCGGTCCAGGTGGAACGGGACTTCTTTCTCCACGTTCGCGCCATTGGCGATATGGCCGGCGGTCGGCACGCCGCGGGTGACCGAGGCCGCGGCGCCCGAGGCCGCGACCGCCCCGGTCGCCACCGCGCCTTGCGCCACGGCGTACACCTCGCCATCCGCGCCCAGCAGCGGCGTGACCAGCAGCGTGCCCCCGGTCAGATCGGTTGCATCGCCCAACGAGGACACGGTGACATCGATCCGGTCGCCGTTGCGGGCGAAGGCCGGCAGTTCGGCGGTGACCATGACCGCGGCGACGTTCTTGGTTTGCAGCTTGGCTTCCAGATCGCGTGTGTTCACCCCCAGCCGTTCCAGCATCCCCACCAGCGATTCGCGGGTGAACACGGCGTTGTTCAGGCTGTCGCCGGTGTTGTGCAGGCCGACCACCAGGCCGTAGCCGATCAGTTGGTTGTCGCGCACGCCTTCCACGTCGGCGATGTCCTTGATCCGCACCTGCGCCAGCGCGGGTGGGATCAGGGCCAGCAGCAGCAGCAGCGACAACAGGGGGCGGCGAAAACCTGGCACGGGCATTCCTTGGGGGGACGTTAACCTTCCGCGGCGACAACGGTCGCGCTCGATCGAAGGGCAAGCGCCATGCCAGGGCCGCAACCGCGCTGCGGCGCGCGGCGACGGGTCCAGGCGGGTGGGCAGCATGTGCCGGGCGGAACATCCCGCCGGGCCGTTCGGGACGGAGGGCTATGTGACCGCGATCGACGCTGTGGGACGCGCCGCCGGGCTGGCGGGGCCGGCGCGCCAGGCGGCGCCGGAGGGCGGGTTTGCGATGGCCGGTGCCCCCTCCGGTGCCCCATCCCCGGCCGCCGCCGCGACCGCCGAGATCTACCCTGCCGCGATGGCAGGGTTGCTCGCGTTGCAGGAGGGGGTGTGCGGCTACCGTCGCGACCCCGCCGCGCGCCGCGCCGGGCACGCGCTTTTGGGGGCGCTGGCCGCGCTGCAACATGCGCTGTTGGCTCGCGGTGGGGAGGCGGCGGCACTGGCCCGACTCCGCGCCCTGCTTGGGGAGATGCCATCGGCCGAGGACCCCGCGCTGGTGGCCGCGCTGGCCGCGATCGCGCTGCGCTGCCGCATCGAACTGGCGCGGCGGGAGGCGCCGATCGCGGCGGAATAGCGGCGGCGGCTGCGACGCGGGTTTCATGTCAGCCCGTTGAACCTTCATCGCGCGGCCTTGGCGCGGCCATGACCCGCGTCTATAAGCCCGCGCGTTGGTCGCCGCGGCGCGTGGCGAGACAAGGGCAGGATCGGCAAAAGCATGATGATCACGCTTCCTCCGGACTATCGTCCGAGCGATCGCGAAGAGTTCATGAACCCGATCCAGAGCGAATATTTCCGCCAGAAGCTGCTGCGCTGGCGCGCCGACCTGCTGAAGGAAGCGAACGGCACCCTGGCCAGCCTGTCGGAGGGCGGCATCCGCGAGGCCGACATCACCGACCGCGCCAGCGTGGAGACGGATCGCGCGCTGGAGCTGCGCACCCGCGACCGCGCCCGCAAACTGATCTCCAAGATCGACCAGGCGTTGGGCCGGATCGAAGCGGGCAGCTACGGCTTCTGCGAGGAGACCGGCGAGCCGATCGGCGTGAAGCGCCTGCAAGCCCGCCCGATCGCGACCCTGTCGATCGAGGCGCAGGAACGCCATGAGCGGATGGAGCGGGTGCACCGCGACGACTGAGCCGGCCACCAACGCTTTCTTAACCCGCCGGTCCTATCCCGCGCCGATGCCCCCGGACGCGGCGATCAGCCTCCCTTTGGTCCAGTCCTTCCACCCCGCGACCTTTTTGGAACGCGGGGTCGCGCTGCCGTTCACCACCCCCGCTCTGGCCAACACCCGCGGGCGCCCGACGGAACGCGACGGGTTCGACCTGATCGTGCCCAATCCCTCGGGCGGGCGCGGGGTTTATATCATCGGCTGGGACGGCGTGCGGCAGCTCTGTCGCCCGACCATGCATGACACCCATCTGGCCGCCCGTCTGGCGGCGCTGCGCTCGGTCACGCCCGGGGAGATCCGCCGCGCCGAACGCGCGCTTCTGGCCGAAGGGCTGGGCGGGCGGGAAGGCCAGGCCGCCGCCCAGGCCACCGCCGCCGCCGATCGCCAGGACCGGCTGGTGACCAATTTTCGGCTGCTGCTCGCGTTGGTTTCCCAGGTGGATCCGGACCACGCCGCGGGCGCGCCGGCAAACGAGGTGGAGCAGCGCGCCCGTCGTAGCCTGGCCCGTATCGCCCCGCGGCTGAACCGCAGCACCGAGGCGATTGCCGCCGCGCTGGAAGAGCTGGCGGGCGTGTTCGCCCCGATCGGCCTGCCCGAGCAGGCCCCGCCCGCGCGGATCCCGCGCATCCTGGCCGGGCTGCGGCTGGTGCATCTGGAAACCGGCCAATGGGCACGTCAGCGTAACGGTGAGGATGGCGGCCAGGCCGGGCTGGTCGCCGCCGGCGCCGAGCTCACCTTGGCCTGCGCCGCGCAGAGCCTGCGTGAGGCACAGGGCCTGACCGCCGCCATGATCGAATTGCTGCGCGACTGGGGCAGCGATCCGGCCGCGGTCGCCACGCGGCTGGCGCGGCCGGAATGGTTGCTGGACGGGTGGGAGCCGATCGTCCTGCTGTGGCGCGGCGCGCAGACGGATGCGGAGCGGATCGCCGCGCTGGCCGACATGGCGGCGCTGGTCCCGGTACTGCCGCGCGAGGTCGCGGCCTGGATGGGGACCGAGGTGGACGTGGAGGCCTTGTCGCGTATCCGGCGCAGCGTGCGGCTCAATCAGGATTGGCGCACCGGGCAGACGTTCGATCGGATCGCCCGCAACGAACGGCTGCGGGCGTTGGCGGCATGAGCGGCGCCGGCGAAGCCCGCGCGCTGGCCCGTGCCCTGGCGGGCGCGGAAGAAAGCCGGATCGCCAAGGCGGTGGCGCTGGTGGACGCCATGCCGGAACGCGGCGCGGCGGATGGTCTGATCGCGCCGCTGCGCGGGCGGCTGGCCGCGCTGCATCTCCACCGGGCGGTCAATTTCGGACGGCTGCTGTTCCTGCCGCTGGACCCGGTGATCGTGGCGCCCCAGGGCTGGCAGCCGGGCACGGCGCTGGTGCCGCGCACCGCGCTGGCGCCGCTGATCGCCGCGGTGCGGGTCGCGCTGGGCCCGGCGGTGGCGCCGATCGGCGCGGCGCTGGCCGCCTGCCCGGACGCCGGCGTCGCCGGTACCCGGCTGGGCCCGGCGCTGTGGCCGCATGCGGTGGCGGCGCTGCGGGCGCTCGCCGCCACCGGGACGGTGCCGGGCTGGGACGCGACCGGCCTGCCCGCCGCTGCCGCCGCGCCGCTGACGCTGGCCATCGCCGCGGTGCTGGAAGCCTGGCCGGGTCTTTGTCCATTGGCGGTCCCCCTGGTTGCGGCCGACGGCGACTGCCGGGCGTTGGTCGAGGCAGCCTTACGCGGCGCGGCGGCGGCCGGACCGGAGGCATGGGCGCTGGTCGCCGCGGTCGCTCTGGCCCGTGCGGCCGACCCGGTGGTGGTCGCGCTGGTCGCGGCCGAGCAGGCGGAGAAAGGCGGCCCCGCGCTGCATCGGGGGCTGGAGCAGGCGCTGACCGTGGCGACCGGGGTGCTGGAACGCGCGGCGGAAGCTCCGGCCACCCTGGCCGCCGACGCTGTGCGTCGCGCCGGGCGGCTGGTGGCGGCGCTGGTCGATCGCGCGGGGCCCTCGCAGCGCGCCGCGCTGGGGGCGTTCGCGCGGCGGCTGGATGCGTCCTGCCGCGCGCGGGTGACGGCGGAATGCGGCGCGGCGCTGCTCGCTCCGCTGGCGGCGTTGACCACGCCCGCGAACGACGCCGCGATGACGGGGTTCGAGACGGCGGCCCGGGGTTTGCGCGACCTGGCGCAGGAAGCGCGACGGATCGGTTCCGCCGGCGCCTACGACGCGCTGTTTCGCGATGCGGCCGAGAAAGTGCGCGCGGCGCCCGAAGGTCTGACACGAATGGACCGGGCGCGGCTGGTGGAAATCCTGGATGGGCCGGAGGCCGGTTTGGCGGTATTGACCGGGTAGCGGCGGGCCACAGCCGCCCTGCCAGGCACGAAGCGTTCCCGCGCCGACACGCGCCTACGGCCGCTGGCGTGAAGGGCGCGCGCCGATGCCAGGGCGCACATCCCCGGTTCTCGCGATCGCCC
>JAKAZJ010000202.1 GCA_021826565.1 Pseudomonadota bacterium
TCCCTGGTTTTCCCAATAGCCGCCGGGATAGGTGTTGGTCACCTCGATCGCCTGCAGGTTCTTCGCACTCTTGAACCCGAGCTTGGTCGGGATACGCAGCCGCAGCGGCGCGCCCCATTCCGGGGTCAGCGGCGTCCCCTCGAAATCCACTGCCAGGATCGTCTGCGGGTGCAGAGCGCTCGCCATGTCGAGGCTTGTCGCATAGCCATCGAAGCAGTGGAATGCGACGTAGCGGGCGCGCAAATCGGCGCCCACTCGGCGGAGGAAGGCATGCAGCGGCACGCCGCTCCAGGCGCCGATCTGGCTCCAGCCCTCGATGCAGATATGGCGCGTGATCTGCGCCTCCTGCGGCAGCGCGAGCAGCTTGTCGAGCGTCCAGGGTGCCGTGTCGGCCACCCGGCCCGCGACGTCCAGGCGCCAGTGCGTGGGCACGGTGCGGACCTGCCATTCTGGGTAATAGGCATTGAATCGGAACGGCTTCGTGATGGCGCCGGACGGGTAGGTCTCGGCTAGCCGGGTGGGGCTGAACAGCGCCGCCTGCACCCGGTCGTTGAAGCGCAGCATCGCCCAGAGCGCGGCATCCACGCCGGAATGGGTGGACAGGTCGCAGCCGGTGAGCAGGGCGAGGCTGCCCAGCGAAAGCCCGCGCGTCAGGAAACCCCGGCGGCGGAGCCGGGCCAGTTCCGGGGCGAGATCGCCGGCGGTGACGGCGGGGCGGCGGATCATCGTCCCTGCTCCGCCGCGGATGTCGCCGGCTCGGCCGGGAGCGGCGCGACCATCGCGACCAAGGTGCGCGGGAACAGCGCCACCAGCGCCAAGTGGACGAGCAGGAAGCCGAGGATCAGCCCCATCATGGCGAGGTGGATGCCGCGCGCGACAGGATAGCCGCCGAACAGCCCGGTGAGCCAGCCGAGCTGCACCGGCTTCCAGATCGCGAGGCCGGTGACGACCGACAGGCAGATCACCACGATCACGCCCGAATAGAGCAGCCGCTGCATGCCATTGTAGTGACCCAGCCGGTGGCCGAGGCGGAAGCGGACCGCCGCGCCGAGGTCGGCCAGCACCGCTCGCGGCCCGACGGGGCGCAGGTGGCGGCGGAAATGCCCCGACACGGCCCCATAGGCGAGATAGGCGAGTCCGTCGGCGAACAGCACCCACATGGCGCTGAGGTGCCAGGCGATGCCGCCGGCGAGCCAGCCGCCCAGGGTCATCCAGCGCGGGAACGTGAAGGGCAAGCTGGGCGAGGCGTCGTAGATCGCCCAGCCGCTCAGGATCATGCAGATGATCGCGCCAGCGCCGATCCAGTGCAGGAGCCGGACCGGCAGCGGATGGGCGGGGCGCTGGGCGGGCATGAAGTGTCTCCATTCCCGAACGACGGGGGAGCCGAACGACGGGGGGCGGCCGGCCGCGCCGGTGCGCGGGCAGAGGGAACCGGGGGCATGGCGTCGCGCCGGCGACACGGGATGCTGTCGCCGGCGCGCAGAGGGCTTCACATCGGCGGCTTGACGCCGTCGACGCCGACGTTGACGGCGACGGCCGTCACCTTGCCGTCCTCGCGCATGCCCGCCACGAAGACGGCAGCGCCCGTGGTCACGTCGGATTTCTTGCCCGGCTGGAACGTCACGATCGGCGCGGTCGGCGGCACGATGATGGTCTGCTTGCCGCCCTTGTAGGTCACGGTGATCTGCTTCGCGCCGCCCGACTGACCGGCCGTCGCGACCGTGCCGTTGGTCATCGTGCTGTTGACCGTCTTCTCGCCGCCCGCCGGCGCCGCGGTCGTCACCGTGCCGTTGGTCATCGTGCTGGCCGTGGTGGCGGGGCCGGACAGCGTGGTGTCGGGGATGCGGTCCCAGGCGTAATGGCCCTCGCCCACGCCGTTCATCGCGGGCGGGAAGACCACCACCTCCAGCGCCACCAGCTTGTCGCCGATGGTCTTCGTCGCGGTGCCGATGTAGCTGCCCGGATCGACCCGATCGAGGTTCGACCGGACCACCTCGCGATAACCGGTCTTCGGGGTGAGCGCGACCGTCACATCCGGACCGGCCGTCGTGTGCACGGTAAGCGTGTCGCTGCCGATCGCGGCGACCGTGCCGCGGATGCGCGTGGGCACCGGCGCGGCGAAGGCGGCGGTGGCGACGAGGGCAGTGCCGGCCGCGAGGGCAAGCGGTAGAAAGCGGGACATTGCGGCTCCTGTCGGTGGGGGACGATGCGGGAGAGACGCCGCGGTGCGGGACCTCTTCCATCACGAGATCGTGAGGCTGGGGTCCGGCATACGGCATGGGGTGTGCGCGGCAGGCGAGGCAGTCTGCCGTGAGGCGGCGGCGGGATCGGGCGGGCTGGCCGCGCGGGACGGGAATAGACGGGAATAGATGCGACCCGCGTGCGTCTTCCTGGTATGGGCCAAGCCGGGGCATGGCCGAGGCCGGGTCGCGGCGGAACGGGAGTCTTGCCGGGTGTCGATGCTCTCGAAACTGGAGGAGAACATCCCCTCCCTGCGCCGCTACGCCTGGACCCTGGTGCGCCAGTCGAGCGACGCGGACGACCTTGTGCAGGACTGCTTGGTGCGTGCGCTCGACCGCCTGGAGACGGTGCGCTCCGAAGCCGATCTGCGCCCGTGGCTGTTCGCGATCATGCACAATCTTCACGTCAGCCGGTGGCGCCGCCGGCGCGCCGGTCCGGAGGTGGCCGCCGAGGACGTGGAACTGGCGGTGCCGCCGTCCCAACTGGCGCACGCGGAACTGCGGCTTGCGCTGCGGGGCCTGGCGCACCTGCCGGACGAGCAGCGCCAGGTCCTGCTCCTGGTCGCGGTCGAAGGGTTCCAGTACGGCGAAGTCGCGCACCTGCTCGGCATCCCGATCGGCACGGTCATGTCGCGGCTGAGCCGGGCGCGGGATCGGCTGCGGGCGCACGTGGAGGGGCGGGAGCGGCCTCTGTTGCGGAGTGTGAAATGACGAACCTAGGCTGCCCGATCGGCGAAGACGACCTGCATGGCTATGTGGACGGCGGGCTCGATGCCGCGCGCCGGCTGGCGGTCGAGCAGTATCTCGCCGCCCACCCGGACCAGGCCGCGCGGGTGGCCGGCTGGCAGGCGGGCGATGAGGCCCTGCGCGCGGCCCTGGCCTGGAAGGCGCAGGAGCCGGTGCCGGCCGCGCTCAACCTCGCCCGCCTGGTGGAGGCGCGGCTGGCGCGCCGTCGGATGCCGCGGCGGCTCGCCGCTGCTGTCGTGGCGGCGTTCGCGATCGGCTCTGCCTCCGGGTGGGTGCTCCGTGGGCCGCGCCCGACCACCGGCCTCGCTGCGGTGGCGCTGGAGGCTACGGCCGCCTACCGGGTGTTCGCGACCGACCCCCTGCATCCGGTCGAGTTCGGCCCCGCCCAGGAACCGCAACTGGTACGGTGGGTGACGCGGCGCCTTGGCCGCCCCATAGCGCCGCCCAACCTTTCGGCGCTCGGCTACCGGCTCATGGGCGGACGGGTGCTGGCGACCGAGGATGGCCCATCTTGCATGTTCCTTTACGAGAACGCCGAACGCCAGCGTATCGTCCTCTATGTGCGACCGATGCGTAAGAGTGACATGAACGCGGCGATGCGGCCGCTGCATGCCAACGATACGACCGGGTACGCCTGGGCGCGCGACGGCCTCGGCTTCGGCCTTGTCGCCGGTGTGCTGTTGCCGCGGTTGCACGAATTGTCCAACCGCGCCCGTGCCGAGATGCGTAGCGGGGTCTGAGGCGCGGCCCCGCCGAGCCAGCCGCCCCTAGCCCATGTCATTCACGGCATGGCAGGGATTCGCTGGCGAATGCAGCATAAGACGTTGATTATGTTTAGGTATCTTATATCGGGACCGCCCCGTTCCAGCAATCACGCGAGCCACACCCGCCATGTCCGAAGGTACCCTTCTGCCGTTCGATTTCCCAGCGGTTGGGCGCAAGAAAGTCACCGCCGCCTTCGATGGCGCAGGCATGACATCTGACGGCGGGGTTTTGCTGCTGGCCGCGGCCGAGCGCCGGCTTGGGATTGCGCGGACTCTCGCACCGTTGATCGCCGACCCGCGTAACCCGCTCCTCGTGACCCACAGCGTCGCGGACATTCTGCACGCGCATGCTGGCGATCGCCTGCCGCTATGACGACGCCGACGACCTCGACCATCTGCGCACCGATCCCGGTTTCAAGCTGGCCTGCGGCCGTCTGCCCGACAGCGGTGCCGAGTTGTGCTCGGGGCGGGGTCCCGACGAACGCATCGAGCTTCGGGCGCGTCGGCGGATGGCTGCGCCGATAACCAGGCGGCACCGAGAAGGCCAGCATCTTCGCCACCGTCCGAGGGTCAATCCCAAAACGCCGCGCCGCCTCACGACGGCTGACCCCCTCGATCCGCACCGCGTAGCGGACCCGACCATACAGTTCCGCGAGCTTCATCCCCCAGCCCTATGCGCTCAACGCAAAGAGCTTCCCACCGATGGACTTCTACGCCGGCGCAGCCAGACAACCAGGCCGCTTCCGTTAGGGATTTTCACTCCGGCGCGTACACTGATCCTGGCCGGCGTGCTGGTGCCGAAACTGCCGCATCTGGCTGAGAGAGTAGCTAAAGTGGCGGTCAGCGGGTACTGGCTCACCGAAGCGATGGAATCGGTGTTCATCGCGGCTACCGACCGATCGGGGTCATCAGTCCGCGTACCGGCACTCTGATCGACATGACGGCGGCGCCCGCCGGCCGCGGTGCGGTGGTCATCGTGGCCCAGGCACTTGGCTTTCTACTGCTTGCCTATCTGGTGACCCGGTTGCCTCATGGCAGGCACAGTCGTCATCAATAGGTGAAGTGATCGTGGAAACCGCCGCCGAACAGCAGGTACACCAACAGGATAAGCACGATGAGGCCGAATAGGCCGCCGAAGCCGCGCCCGCCGTAATAGCCGGACCGATAGCCGTAGTAGCCCCCGCCGCCGAACAGGAACACAATCAGAAGAATCAGCACGATCAAGCCCATGGGTTTGTCTTTCCTGAGGTACGGCGCTGGGTCGGCCAACCAGGTTGCGGAAGCCGCCTACCTGCGCTCGTCGTCGCCGGGGCCGCGTTGGTACCCACTGTGCCCAGGATAGTATCCGACGTTCCCGCCCCGATACCCGCCGTCGT
>JAKAZJ010000203.1 GCA_021826565.1 Pseudomonadota bacterium
GCGGTCATCGCGGCTGCCAGGATCAGCTGCGCCGCGGCCCGTGCGGTAGGCGGTAGCGGGATGAGGGCGACGGCCAATCCGAGCAGTGCGCCGAGGATCAGTCCTATGGCGAACGCGCGCAGGATCGCCTGGTTGGGAAACCAGCGCCGCCAGCGTTCCGCGGGTCGGGGGTCGGGTTGCACAAACGAGGGTGTCTACCCGCGTCGGTTGCAAAATGGTTAAGCCGAACGCCGCCGCCCGCCGTGATGGCGGGCGACGGCGGGTGGGTCAGGACCGCTTCAGATTGACCGCGGCCATCTTGCCCTGCTGGCCCCGCTCCAGGTCGAAGCTGATCTTCTGACCTTCGTTGAGGGTGCCGATGCCCGAGCGCTCGACCGCCGAGATATGCACGAACACGTCCTTGCCGCCGTCATCGGGCTGGATGAAGCCGTAGCCCTTCTGACCGTTGAACCACTTGACAGTACCGGTTGCCATTGCCACCGATTCTCCGAACACTTGGCGACCCGCACCGTGCGGGCCGATACTTACTTTTCCATTCAGGGAACCGAGTTGCGCCGGCTATCGCCGACAAGGCACGCGAGCCCGACCGAAAAGCGCCAATTGGCGGCCTATAGACCCTGGCGGCGCATTTGACCAGAGGAAAGCGTAGGGCACCCAGGGTAATCGGGTGAACGAGCGTCTCCACCTCTCCCGCGACGCCGGAGAGGGCGGGCAGCACGCGGCCGCGAACAAGTCAGGGCGGAATCGACGATCCACCCGACGCTTCCCTCACCTGCCGGGCTTTGCCCGGCGACCTCTCCCGCATCGCGGGAGAGGTGGCGTGGAGCGTACCGGTCGTTCACCCGATTGCCCTGGTAGGGCGTCGGAGCCCCGGCTTGCGCGCCCAATAGGTCACGGAAAGGCGGAAAGAAAAGAAGGCCGCGGGAGCAATGCGGCCATCTTCGCGGCATATGACTGAAACTTAGCCGGTATCTGTCTATATTTCAGCCGGAACCCCTTCAGGAAAGACTAAATCTTTTGCACGTCTCTTGCGAATTCGCTGTGCGCTGCTTATCCGGAAGCAAGTGGTTTACCCCTTCACCGCGCGCGCGAAAGGTTGATTGCCATCGTGACCCATCTCCGCTCCCGCCTCGGCCGCATCGCCGCTGTTGCTGGCCTCGCCGGCGGCCTCACCGGCGGCGCAAGCGCCGCCACCCTGCCGCCGCGGCTCGCCAGCAGCCATGAGATCCGCTTTTGCAGCGCCATCAGCCTGCCGCCGATGGAGTTCATGAACGCCAAGACCGAGCCCACCGGCGTTGACATCGCGCTCGGCGACGCGCTGGCGAAACGTCTCGGCGTAAAGCCCGTGTGGCTCAATATGCCGTTCGCCGGATTGATCCCCGCACTGCTCGCCGATCATTGCGATGCCATCATATCGCAGCTGTTCATCAAGCCCAGTCGTCTGAAGGTGATCGACGAGATCCCGTATATGTACTCCCACGAGGCCATCCTGATGAAGGCGGGCGCGCCGAAAGTGGGTACCCTGGCGGGCCTGTCGGGCAAGAAGGCCGCGACCGTCACGGGCACTACCGCCACCATCCTGTTGCAGAAAGCCAACGCCACCCTGAGCGGGGCGCATAAGCCCACGATCGACATCGTGATGTTCCCGGAAAACACCGAGGCGCTGCAACAACTCCAATTCGGCCAAGTCGCCGCCTATGGCGTGGCGTACGAAACCGCGCGCTACTACACCCATCTCGCCCCCGCGCAGTTCGAGCTTGGCGGCCCGCCCTATTTCAAGATCGCGACCGGTATCGGCCTACGCAAGAACGAGAAGCTTCTCAATGCCGATCTCCGATCCGCGCTGGCGGGAATGGTGAAGGACGGCACCTATAAGCAGATATTCACCGCCTGGAACCTGCAGATCGACATGCTGAAGCGGTAACACGATGTCGTTCGACTGGGCCTATTTCTGGCACCAGCTTGTCCATCCGCCGGGTGCATTCCTGTTCGGCCTGTGGCTGACCGTCCTGGTCAGCGTGGCCGGACAAGCGATGGGGCTGGCGATCGGCCTGCCGGTGGCACTCGCCCGGCTGTCGCGACGGCCCATGTTGGCCTGGGCGGCGCGCACCTATATTCTTCTGCTGCGCGGCACGCCGCTGCTGGTGCAGATCGTGTTCATCTATACCGCCCTCGCCGCCGCCGACATCCTGCGCTTCCATGACTGGCGGCTCGGGCCGATCAGCCTGGCCGGCAACGTGCAGGCGGGCATCCTCGCTTTGGGGCTGAACGAGAGCGCCTATATGGCCGAGATCTTCCGCGCCGGTATCACCGCCATCGACCGCGGTCAGACCGAGGCCGCGAAGGCGCTCGGTATGCCGCCCGCGATGATCCTGCGCCGCATCGTGCTGCCGCAGGCGCTGCGGGTGGTGCTGCTGCCGATCGGCAACCAGTTCAACGTGATGCTGAAGAACTCCACCCTGGTCAGCATCATCGGTGTCTCGGAGATGCTGCTGGTCACCGAGACCATCAACTCCGCCACCTTCCGCACCTTCGAGCTGTATTCCGTTCTGGCGCTGTATTTCCTGGCGCTGACCTCGCTCTGGACGCTGGCGATGCGGTGGATCGAACGCCGGATGGAAACCGGCGCCGTCCGCCGGATCGCGCGCCCGTCGGCGGCAGAGCCGGTATTGTCGCAGGCGACGCCGTGATCGCGCCGCCCATTATCGTCGCCGAGGGGGTCGAGAAATATTTCGGCTCGCGCAAGGTCCTGGACGGCATCGACCTGACGGTCCGCCGCGGTGAGGTCGTGGTGCTGATCGGCCCGTCCGGCTCCGGCAAGACCACTTTCCTGCGCTGTATCGACCATCTGGAGACGATTGAGGCCGGCCGCATCTTCGTGAATGGCCAGCCGATCGGGTATCGGCAAAGCGGCCATCGCTGGATCGAGGATTCGGAACGCGCCGTCGCCCGCCGTCGCCGCGATGTCGGCATGGTGTTTCAGCGCTTCAACCTGTTCGCCCATCTGGACGTGCTGGAGAACATCGCGATCGCCCCGATCCGGGTCCGCGGCCAGGATCGCGCGGCGGCGGAGCGCGCCGCAACTGCGCTGCTGGTCCGCGTCGGCCTGCCCGACAAGGCACATGCCTACCCGTCCGAACTCTCCGGCGGCCAGCAGCAGCGCGTCGCGATCGCCCGCGCCCTCGCGATGCAGCCGGCGGTGATGCTGTTTGACGAACCGACCAGCGCGCTGGATCCCGAAATGGTGGGCGAGGTCCTGGCGGTGATGCGCGATCTGGCCGCCGGCGGGATGACCATGGTGGTGGTCACCCACGAGATGGGCTTCGCCCGCCAGGTGGCGCATCGGGTGGTGGTCATGGACGCCGGCCGGATCGTGGAAGCCGCCCCGCCCGAGCGCCTGTTCGCCGCTCCCGAACACCCTCGGACCCGCGCCCTGCTGGCCGCGGTGCTGCATTGACCGCGGGCCACCGGGCGGAGGCTTGAGACCGGCAGGAGAGTCCACATCTAAGCCCTTGCCCCGGCGCGATTCGGGCCGCTAGGGTGTGTTGGCCCATGGCCCGGCACGCCATCGGTTCTCTGCCCCCCGGCCTTCCTCCAGACGGGAGACGACGCATGACCGCCATAGACACCGCCGCCGCCACGCGCGACAGCGCCGCCAACCCCCTCGATACATTGGAGCAAATCGTCCTGGCGAACGACTGGGAATGCGATCGGCGCAACGAGGCCGAGATGGCCGCCGAGGCCCCTGGCCGCTGGTGCGATTACGGGCTGTTCTTCAACTGGTCGCACGAGATCCACGCCATGCATTTCACCTGCACCTTCGATCTGAAGGTGCCGTTGAAGCGCCGCGGCGCGCTTTACGAATTGCTGGCGCTGGCCAATGAACGCCTGTGGATCGGTCATTTCGGCATGGACCCGGATGACGGGATGCCGGTGTTCCGCCATTCCGTGCTGCTACGCGGCGCGTCCGGCGCCTCGGCGGAGAGCCTGGAGGATATGGTGGATATCGCGCTGACGGAATGCGAGCGGTTCTTCCCGGCGTTCCAGTTCGTCCTGTGGGGCGGCAAAGCCCCGGCGGAGGCGCTGGACGCGGCCATGCTGGATTGCGTCGGCGAGGCATGACCGCGATTCCGCCGCTGCTGCTGGTCGGCGCCGGACGGATGGGGGCCGCGTTGCTGGCCGGCTGGCGCGAACTGGGGCTGACGGCGTCGGTGGCGGTGGACCCCGCCCCCGGAGCTGCGGCGCTGGCGGGGGCGGATCTGACGGTCGTGACGGACGCGCACGCGATCCCGGTGGGGTTCGCGCCTGCGCTGGTGGTGTTCGCCGTCAAGCCGCAGGCCGCCGCGGAGACGCTGCCGTACTACGCGCGATACTCCGGGCGGGCAGGGTTCCTGTCGATCATGGCCGGGCGGACATTGGGCGGCATCCGTTCCCTGCTGGGGCCGGACGCCGCGGTGATCCGCGCCATGCCGAACACGCCGGCGGCGATCCGCCAGGGCATCACCGTCGCCTGCCCCGGCCCGGCCGTCACCGAAGCGCAGCGCGCGCTCGCCGAGACGCTGCTGGGCGCAATCGGGGAAGTGGCGTTCGTCGCGGACGAGGCGCTGCTGGACCCGGTCACAGCGGTCTCCGGCAGCGGCCCCGCTTACGTGTTTCTGTTGGCCGAGCTGCTGGAACAGGCGGCGGTGGCGCAGGGCATCCCGCCCGACCTGGCGCGCCGCCTGGCGCGGCGGACCGTCGCCGGATCCGGCGCGCTGCTCGGGGCCAGCGCGGAAGATGCCGCGGCGCTGCGCGTGGCTGTCACCAGCCCGGCCGGCACCACCGAGGCCGCGTTGCGCATCCTGATGGCCGCCGACGCCTGGCCGGCCGCCATGGACCGCGCAATCGCGGCGGCCACGGCGCGGTCGCGCGAACTGGCGGGCTGACAGCGGGTCCTGGCGCGCCTATCTAAAGCGTCATGGACAACGACAGTTTCGACCACGCCCTGATGCGCGCGGCGTTTGCCCTGGCAGGCGAAGATGGCTGGCACCGCCTGCGCATCCCGGAAGCCGCGCGACGCGCCGAGCTGCCGCTGGACCGCGCGCGCCGGCGTTTCCCCGGGCGCCTGGCGCTACTGGCGCGGCT
>JAKAZJ010000204.1 GCA_021826565.1 Pseudomonadota bacterium
CGCCCACGCAGCCGCAACGGCCCGGTAACCACCGGCACCATTGCGTCGTAGCGGTTGTCGCGGATGCCCATCTTCACCTTGTGATCGAAATCGATCCCTTCCACCGCTTCCAGGAAACCGTGGACGAAATGCTGGCGGGATTGTTCGCCGTCGGTGACGATCGGCAGGCCGGCGTCCTCCTGTTCCTTGATCCATACCAGCGTGGCATCGCGCTTGGCCGCGGCCAGCGCATCACCGGCGGCGGCCCAGGCCGGCCACAAGCGGCCGGGTTCGGCAAGCCATGCGGGCTTGGGCAGGCTACCCGCAACCGAGGCGGGGAAGGTGGCATGCGGCATCGGGTGGCGTCCGGGTAATGGAGCGCGATGATGCCACGATCGGGGGCACCGCCGCCATGCCGCCCACGGCGCATGAAATTCGCGCAACCCTGCCTTGACTTCCGGAGGATCGGGCCGATTGTCCACCTGCTCAACTCTTACCGATGGAGAAAACTTCCATGATGCCGTCGCTGTCTCGACGCTCGCTGATGCTGGGCGCGACCCTCGGCCTGCTGGGGGGTGCCGTCACCGCCCAGGCCGCGATGGGGCCGATGACGTTCACCGTCCCGCTGACCGGCGCCCAGTCGGTGCCGCCGGTGAAGACCGCCGGGCATGGTTCGGCGCATCTGAGCTATGATGCGGCCACCCGCAAGCTGACCTGGTCGGTCAGCTATAGCGGTCTGTCCAGCCCCGTCACCATGGCCCATTTCCATGAAGCGCCAGCCGGGTCGAACGGCAAGGTGGCCCT
The DNA here is from genome assembly GCA_021826565.1 of Pseudomonadota bacterium. The sequence continues at coordinate 784 of JAKAZJ010000204.1, forward strand.
GTGGATCAGCAAGAAAGGCGGCAAGATCAAAAGCCCGCTGAAAGGCGCGGCGGTCCTGACCGCAGCCGAGGCGAAGGCGTTCATGGCCGGCGATCTCTATGTGAACGTCCACACCAAGAAGCATCCGGCCGGCGAGATCCGCGGCCAGGTGAAGCCGCCGATGTAACCGGCTGGCGGGACCCGGACGGATCGGCGATAGAACGCGCCAAATCCCCCTCGGAGTCCCGCCATGACCGACCTGATCCCCGACGCCGCTCGCAACATTCGCCTGCTGGGCCAGACCGACAATGCCGGTCATGGCGACTGCCTGCAGGTGATGGTTGCGGGCGGTTTCGCGTATATGGGCACGCGCACCTCGCGCGGCCTGGTGGTGACCGACGTGCGCGATCCGCGCGCGCCGAAGCCCGTGAATTTCCTGCCGATCCACCCCAATTCGCACTGCCTGCATCTGCAACAGGCCGAGGGGCTGCTGCTGGTGATCGAGGAGTTCGACATGAAGAACTTCCTCACCATGCAGGAATACTATGGCGGCTCGCTGAACCGCGGCGGCAGCAAGGGCTATGGCGTGCGCGGCGTGGACTACTCCGCCGGGATGCGGGTCTATGATCTGGCCGATCCGGCCAACCCGCGCCCGATCGGGTTCCTGGAGGTCGCGGGCCTCGGCCTGCATCGCATCTGGTGGCCGGGGGGACGCTGGGCTTATGCCTCCGCGCTGCTGGACGGGTTCAGCGATCATATCCTGATCACGATCGACCTTGCCGACCCCACGCATCCGCGCGAAGTCGGGCGCTGGTGGATCCCGGGGATGCATCTGGCCGGCGGCGAGACCCCGTCCTGGCCGGGCCGCTACGCTCTGCATCACGCGGTGGTGGCGGACGATATCGCCTACGGGTGCTGGCGCGACGGCGGGTTGACGATCCTGGACGTGGCCGACAAATCGGCACCGAAACTGATCGCGCATCGCAACTGGTCGCCTCCGTTCGGCGGCGGCACGCATAGCGCGCTGCCGCTGCACGACCGCGACCTGCTGGTGGTGGCCGACGAGTCGGTGGCAAATGTGGGCGCCGAGCAGCTGAAACGAACCTGGGTGTTCGACATCCGCGACAAGACCAATCCGGTCTCGATCGCCACCACCCCGATCCCGTCGGAACTGGATTACCTGACGCTAGGCGGGCAGTTCGGCCCGCATAATCTGCACGAGAACCGGCCGGGATCGTTCCGCTCCTCGCGCTACGTGTTCGCCACCTGGCAGAGTGCGGGCGTGCGGGTGTTCGACCTGGCCGATCCGTTCCGGCCGGAGGAGGTGGCGTATTTCGTGCCGCCGATGCCGACGCAGTGGATGGAACCGCTGCGCGGACGGGCGAAGATGCGCCATACGGCGGATATTTTCGTCTCCACCGAAGGGCTGATCTACATCACCGATTACGACATGGGGTTGTACATCCTGGAGTGGCAAGGGACCTGATCCCGCGCCACTGCGCCCTCCCCGTTTGGGGCGAGAGGGAGGGGTGAGGGAAGCGCCGGGCAGATCGTCGAGTCCGCACTGAGTTGTCCGCGGGCGCGTGCCGCACGCCCTGTCACGGTTCGGCTGCGCAACCCGCCCTGTCCCGCGTCGCGGGCGAGGTGGAGACGCCCATTTACCCGATTACCCTGCGGGCAAGCGTTACGGTTGGCCGTAATAGCGCCCCGGGCCGGTGCTGGCGCCGAACAGGCCCTGGCCGGCGGGGCCGCCGGGGTTGGGCAGGCCGGGGCGGCCCACAGTGGCGTCCGTCGCGCGGCGGACCGGGGCGGACGGCGCGGCGCCAGTCAGGCCCCAGGCGCGCGGGTTCGTGCCGCAGGCCGACAGGCCGAGCAGGCAGGCGAACAATATCAGGCGCGTGCCGTTCATGGCGCGCAGTGAACACCGGCGCGGAAGGGAACGCCAGCCCAAGGGGGGGCAGGTCCAAAGGGGGGCAGGTCCGAAGGCGGTCGGCAGGTCGCGGTGCACGACAGCGGCTGGCGGCGGGACGATCCGGCCGGCGTGGCTCACGCCTTGCCAGAACGGACCAATCGTGCAATTGCGAGCTATTCGCAATCTGGGACCGCCCAATGCCCCGCACCCGCCGCACGCTCGCCGCCCTGCTTCTGTGTGCCGCCACCCTGTTTCCCGGACTGGCCGAAGCGGGCCGTCCCAGCTTCACGCTGCGCCTGGACGCCACCGGCTTCACCCCGGACCACCTGACAGTCCCGGCCGGCCGGAAGATCGAGCTGCATGTCATCAACGCGGGCCGCGTCGCCGCCGAGTTCGAATCCGCCGATCTCAACCGCGAGAAGGTGGTGCCCGCCGGCAGCCAGGTGGTGGTCTTCATCGGTCCGCTGCACGCCGGCAACTACAGTTTCTTCAACGATTTCAATCCGCGCCTGCGTGGGCGGATCGTCGCCCGATAGGATCCGCACCATGCTCGCCATCGCCGTCATCGTGTTCCGCGAAGTGCTGGAGGCCGCGTTGATCATCGGCTTGGTCCTGGCCGCCTCGGCCGGTGTGCCGCGCCGCGGCCGCTACGTGGCCGCCGGTGCCGCCGCCGGACTGGCCGGAGCCGGCGTAGTCGCGCTGTTCGCCGCCGCCATCGCCAACGCCTTCGCCGGGGCCGGGCAAGAGCTGCTGACCGCTGCCATCCTGCTGCTCGCGGTGGCGATGCTGGGCTGGCACAATATCTGGATGACCCGGCACGGGCGCGCCCTCGCCGCCAGCGCAAGCGACCTTGGCGCGGCGGTGGCCGCCGGGCGCCGGCCGCTGACCGCGCTCGCCGTGGTAACCGGGGCCGCGGTGCTGCGCGAAGGCTCGGAGACGGTCCTGTTCGTCACCGGCATCGCCGAGGCCGGCCAAGGTGGCCTCGGCGCGGTGGCCGGTGGTGCCGTGCTCGGCCTCGCCGCCGGCGGCGCGGCCGGGTGGGTCCTGTATCGCGGCTTGTTGCGGATCCCGCTGCGCCGGCTGTTCGCCGTGACCAGCTGGCTGGTACTGCTGCTGGCCGCCGGGCTGGCCGCGCAGGCGGCCGGGATGCTGGTGCAGGCGGACCTGATCCCGGCACTCGGCGATCAGATATGGAACAGCTCGGCGCTGCTGTCGGAAACCAGCCTGCCGGGCCAGGTACTGCACACCCTGATCGGCTACGTTGCCCGGCCGGAGGGCGTCCAGCTGCTCGCCTACGTCCTGGCGCTGGCGGCGATCGGGCTGCCGATGCGGGCGCTGGGCCGGGCCGACCGCCGCCGCGCCGCCGTCCGTACCCTGGCCGCGGCCGGACTGATCGGCGGCGCGCTGCTCGCCGGGGCGGGTCCGGCGCGCGCCGATCTGCACGTGTTCTGGCCGGTGGTGGACTACCGGGAGCTTGAATTCGAACACAACGGCCTGGTGAGCTTCGGCAAGCCCGGCTCGGGCTTCGACCACGCGCAGAGCTACACCGATGCGGTCGGCTACGGCATCCTGCCGTTCTGGCAAGTGGAGCTGGAAGGCGAGATGCAGGCCGGGCCAGGGCAGAATCTGGTGATGGATGCGGTGACCCTGGAGAACATCTTCCAGCTGACCCAACCCGGCGAATACGACTATAATCTGGGGTTTTTTGCCGAGTTCTCCCGCTCCGTCCTGCGCGGCCAGGCGGGTTCGGTCACCGCCGGTCCGATCGTGCAGAAGGAACTGCCGGACCTGTTCGGCACCAGCACGGTGCACACGCTGAACCTGTTCCTGACCCATGACGTGGGACCCAGCTCGGGCCACGCCACCGGGCTGATCTTCAGCTGGCAGTCGCTGCTGTATGTGCGGCCCTATCTGTCGCCGGCGGTGGAGTTCTACGGCGAAATCCCGGACCTGGGTCATGCCGGAGGCTTCAACCAGCAGCAGGATCTGGCGGGACCGGTGCTGACCGGGCAGCTGGGGTTCGGGCGCTGGGGGACGGTGAAATACCAGGCCGGGTATCTGTTCGGGCTGACCTCCGCCGCGCCGCGCGGGGCGGTGCGGTGGCAGGTGGAATACGAACTCGCGTTCTGAGGCGGGCTACGGCGCGGCCAAACGCAGCGCGATCGAGCGGGCATGGGCGTGCAGGCCCTCGGCCTCGGCCAGCGCCACCGCGGCGGGGCCGACCGCTTCCAGCGCCGCGCGATCCGCCGCCACCCAGGTGGTGCGCTTGAGAAAATCGAACACCGACAGGCCGGAGGCGAAGCGTGCGGTGCGACCCGTGGGCAGCACGTGGTTGGGCCCCGCAACGTAATCGCCGACCGCCTCGG
>JAKAZJ010000205.1 GCA_021826565.1 Pseudomonadota bacterium
CGCGCCGTGGCCGGTGCCGGGGGCGGGTCCCTGCGTCAGGCGCCAAGCCAGCGCCGCCGCGGCCAGCACCGCGACACCACCCCAGATCATGCGTCCGCGTCGTGCCACCGTCTATTTCTCCTGCTTGGCCGGCATGATCCAGCCGCCGCCCAGCGCCTTGTACAATGCCACCGAGGCCGATAGCCGCGTCAGCCGGGCATCGACCAGCGTGTTTTCATCCGACAGCAGCGTCTGTTCCGCGGTCAGGACGGTGCCGATATCGATCACGCCCGCGCGCAGCTGCGCCTCTGCCGCGGTCAGGGCGGCGCGGGCGCGGGCGACGGCGCGGGCCTGCAAGGCTTCCTGGCGCGTGGCGTAGCGCAGCGCGGTCAGGCTGGTCTCGGTGTCGGAGAATGCCTGTACCACCGCGGCTTCATAGGCGGCGATATATTCCCGATACGTGGCGCGGTTCACCCGCAAGGTGGCGCGGCGCGCGCCACCCTCGAACAGCGGCGCGCTCAGGGACGAAGCGGCGGAGAGCAGGGTGGATCCGGGCACGAACAGCGCGTTCAGTGCCGCGGACTGCCAGCCGGCGCTGCCGGTCAGATCGATGGTGGGGAAGAAGGCGGCGATCGCGGCGCGCACATTGGCATTGGCGGCGATCAGGTTCTGCTCGGCAACCGCGATGTCGGGACGGCGGACCAGCAGGGCGGACGGCAGGCCGGGGCGCAACCGGGGGACCTGCAGCGCGGCCAGCGTGCCGCCGGCCACATCCATGAACTCCGGCGCCTGGCCGGTCAGGGTGCCGAGCGCGATGATCTGCTGGCGATACAGCGATTGCAGGTTGGGAATCGTGGCAGCCTCGGCCGCGACCAGGGCGGCCTGCTGGGCGACGGTGGGGTCATCGACCACGCCGGCGGCAAATTCGGCGCGCAGCTGCGCCAGCAAGCCGCGCGCGGCTTTCAGATTGCGGCGGGCGATGCGCAGCAGATCGGCATCGGCCAGGGCCTGGAGATAGGTGGTGGCGACCGCGGCCTCGGCGGTCAGGGCGACGGTGGCGGCGTTGAAGCTTGCGGCGGCGGCGTTGGCACGGGCAGCGTCCAGCGCGTCGCGGGTCTTGCCCCAGAAATCGATCTGGTACGACGCCTGGAAACTGGCGGCGAACTGGCGCGTATCGATCGCCTGGCCACGCGCGCCGCCACCGGATTGGGTGAAGCTGCCGCTGCCGGCTGCGCCCAGCGTCGGCAGCAGGGGGGCGGCGGCGCCGGCGACCTCGGCATTGGCGATCTCGATCTGCGCCACCGCCTCCCGCACCGAGAAATTGCGGGTGCGCGCCTGCGCGACCAGCTGGGTCAGCTCGGGCGAGCCGTAGTGGCGCCAAAACCCGGGTGCCGGCCAGTCCGGGCCGCCGGTAGCGGCGGAGAAGCGCGCCGGCGTGGGTGGATGCAGGGCGCGGAACGCCGGACCCACCTGACAGCCGGCGAGAATAACGGCGCCGGCGAGCGCGGCGAAGCGGCGAAGAACGGCGATCATGGGCGGCGTCTGCGACCCGATTGTAACTGCCGTATTGCGTCGGATCGTGCCCGCGCGCCAGGGCGGGCGGTCAGCCAAGTGGCGCGGTCAGAGGCAGGGTCCCGGCTTGAACCGGGATACCGCCCCCGCGCCGAAGCGCGCCGCGGCCCCAGCGCCGAAGCGCGCCGCGGCCGAGGAATGCCGGCCGCGGCGTGCGTCTGTTCAGCCCTTCGCCGCCACCGCGCCGGCGGTCTTGCGGATCTCGTCCACGGTGGATTTCGCCGCGCGCATCATCAGCGAGCTGTCATTGCCCACGGTGACGAAGCGGAACCCCATGCCGATCATCCGCGCCGCATAGGCGGCCGAGCCATTGTGCAGCCCGGCAAACAGGCCGCGCTTGGAGGTCTCACGGATCAGCATCTCGTAGATGCCCAGGATTTTCGGCTCCTCCCGGTCCAGGATCGGCACCATGCCGAGCGAGAATCCCAGATCCGACGGGCCGACATAGATGCCGGAGATGCCGGGCACGTCCAGGATCGCGCCGATATTGTCGATCGCTTCCTGGGTTTCGATCATCGGCATGACCAGGACTTCGTCGTTGGCGATCGCTTGGTAGCTGGTGCTTTCGCCATAGGCGCCGGCGCGAATCGGGCCGTTGGAGCGCTTGCCGGCGGGCGGATACAGGCAGGATTCCACCAGGCGCTGCGCTTCGGCCTTGTTGTTGACCATCGGGCAGATCACGCCCCAGGCCCCGCCGTCCAACACCTTGCCGATGATCCCCGGCTCGTTCCACGGCACCCGGACCAGCGGCGTGACGGGCTGCGCGCCCATGCCGTGGAAGCACTGCACCATGGACAGGTAGTCCTGCACCCCGTGCTGCATGTCCACGGTCACGCTGTCCCAGCCGCATTGCGCCATGACTTCGGCGGAGAAGCCGGACGGAATGGCGAGCCACCCGTTCACCACCGCTTTTCCGGCCTTCAGCCGCTCTTTCGCCTTGTTGAGCATCGTCCTGGATTCCTCCTGATAAGAGGGCGGACGCTAGGCGTGGGGGTAGGGAGCGTCAATCGAATGGGGACGCCGTGGCAGGCCGGCGCTGGTGACATAGCGCGGCTTGCCCCGCGCCGCCGGTTGTGGCGAGGTGGCGACAGGAAACGCCACCAGGAAAGGGAGTCCCCCGCGATGAGCACCACGCTGCGCTTGGGTGATCTGACCGTGCACCGGATCGTCGAGATGGAAATCCCGTTCACCGATCCCTACGAGTTCATGCCCGGGCTGACGCCGGCGCAGCTGGAGGGCAACCGCGGCTGGATGCAGGACATGCGGGCGTTGGACCCGGATACGGGCAAGCTGGTGCTGTGCTTCCAGTCCTATGTCGTGCGCACGCCGCACCACGTCATCCTGGTGGATAGCTGCGTCGGCAACGACAAGGACCGCGCCACCCGGCCGCCCTGGCACATGAAGACCGACGATGCCTGGATGCGCGGCCTGGCCGCGCACGGGCTGAGCGTGGCCGATATCGACATCGTGATGTGCACCCATCTGCACGTGGATCACGTGGGCTGGAACACCAGACTGGAGAACGGGCGCTGGGTGCCGACCTTCCCGAAGGCGCGATATCTGTTCTCGAAGAAGGAGTACGATTACTGGGCTGAACAGAACGCGCGCACGCCGATTGCCTGTATCGCCGACAGCGTGCTGCCGATCACCGAGGCGGGACGAGCGGATCTGGTGTCCTCGTCGCACGCCATCGATGACGATGTGCGCCTGATCCCGACGCCGGGACACACGCCGGATCATTTCGCGGTGGAGATCGGGCGCGGGCGGACCGCGGCGATCCTGACCGGAGATCTGATCCACTCGCCGTTGCAGGCGCGCTATCCCGAGCTGTGGATGCGCGCCGATACCGACCCGCAACAGGGGATTGCCACGCGGCGGGCGTTTCTGGAACGCGCGACGGCAGAGCGGATCCTGTGCTGCACGGGACATTTCCCGTCACCGTCGGCCGCGCGTTTCTCTCGCCAGGGCGACGGGTTCCGCTGCGATCCGGCCTGAGTCCGGGTCATGCCGGACGGGGTGCGGCGGATCATCCATGTCGATATGGATGCGTTCTTCGCCTCCGTCGAGCAGCGCGACAACCCGGTGCTGCGCGGCCTGCCGGTGGCGGTGGGCGGCGAACGCGCGCGCGGCGTGGTGGCGGCGGCGAGCTACGAGGCGCGGCGCTTCGGGGTGCGCTCCGCCATGCCGTCGGTGACGGCGCGGCGGCTTTGCCCCGACCTGGTGTTCGTGCCGCCGCGGTTCGAGGCGTATCGCGCGGTGTCGGCGCAGATTCATGAAATCTTCGCCCGCTACACACCCCTGATCCAGCCGCTGTCGCTGGACGAGGCGTATCTGGACGTGACCGACCCGTTGCGCCCGCTGGGTTCGGCCACGGCGATCGCCGAGGAAATCCGCGCCGCGATTCGTGCCGAGACCGGACTGACCGCCTCGGCCGGGGTGTCCTACAACAAGTTCCTGGCCAAGCTGGCGTCCGATCACCGCAAGCCGGACGGGATTTTCGTGATCACGCCGCGGCTGGGGGCGGCGTTCGTGGCCGGGCTGAACGTGGCGCGGTTCCATGGGATCGGACCACGCACCGCGGAACGGATGGCAGCCCTCGGGATCGTGACGGGGCAGGATCTGCGCGCGTGCGAGGCGGCGTTCCTGGTGCGGCATTTCGGCAAAGCGGGGCAGTTCTATTTCGGCCTGGCGCGTGGCGAGGACGCGCGGCCGGTGAACCCGGACCGCACCCGCAAGTCGCTGGGCGCGGAGCGGACCTTCGCGGTCGATCTGACCGCCTGGCCCGCGGCGGCGGCGGCCCTGGCGCCGTTATGTGCGCGGGTGTTCGCGGCCTGCGCGGCGGCGGGTCATGCGCCGCGCGGCGTGACGGTGAAGCTGAAATACGCGGATTTCCGCCTGGTGACGCGCAGCCGCAGCTTTGCGGTGCCGATCGGGGCGGCGGCGGGGCTGGAGGAAGCGGCGTTGGCGCTGCTGGCGCCGCTGTTCCCGCCGGCGCGGCCGGTGCGCCTGTTGGGGGTTAGTGTGTCGGGGATGGAGGGCGGGAAGGCGGCGCAGCTGCCGCTGGGTTTGGGGTAGGGGCCTGCTTGGCGCGGTCGCCGTTCAAGCCGCCCGCCGAGCGATGGGCGCCCCGGCCCCCGGGGTCTGCCCCTGCGGTTTCCGCCCGCGGCGGCAACACGCACAAATTGCCGCCCCGCTCCCTATGGCTCCGTGACCGGCCGCGGCTTCCCCGCCGCGTCCACCGCGACCAGAACGAACTCCCCGCTGGTCACTCGGAACCGGTCCTCCCGCCCGCGCCGCAGCGCCCAGGCCTCCACCGCCAAGGTGATCGAACTCCGCCCGATCCGCGCCACCTCGGTATAGCAGCACACCACGTCGCCCACTTTCACCGGCCGCAGGAACTCCAGCCGCGAAACTGCCGCCGTCGCCACCCGCCCATGCGCCACCGCGGAGGCCGACGTCCCCGCCGCCAGAT
>JAKAZJ010000206.1 GCA_021826565.1 Pseudomonadota bacterium
CGGGTGAGTGCATCACCCCCGCCATTCCGATGCCCGCCCCGCCACCGGCAGGGTCGCGGTCAGCACCGACCCGGTCGCCGATTCCGTAATGAACAGCCGCCGCCCATCCGCGCCGCCGAACGCCACGTTGGTGGTCATCATCCCCGCGCAGGAGCGCAGCCGGAACAACGGCTCGCCCAGGCGTGAGAACACCCAGACCGTCCCCATCCGCGCATGGGCCACCACCAGATTGTCCTCGGCGTCGGGCAGAATCCCGTCCGGCCCGCCCCCCGGCCCACCCGACATCTGGATGAAGCACCCGACCCGGCCCGGCAGTCGTTCCGGCCCCAGCAGCGGCACATGCCAGATCGCGTTCGCCCGCGTCACCGCCAGCAGCACCGCGTTCTCGTCGGCGGTCAGCGCGAGGCCGTTCGGGCTGGGCACCGCATCCAGCAGCACCTCGGCCACGCCGGCGGCGGTCAGGCGGACCAGGCGGCCGATCGGGTTGGTCAGACTGCTCTCGCCCTGATCGGTGAAATAGATATCGCCGTTGCGGGCGATCACCAGATCGTTCGGACCATGCAGCTTCGCCCCCGGCAACTCCGGCAGGATCGGTTCGATCCGGCCGGTATCCTGGTGCAGGCGGACGATGCCGTGCAGGCGGTCGGCGATGAAGATCGCCCCGTCGGCGCGGATGCGCAGCCCGTTCGGGCGCCCGTCATACTCGGCCGCCACGTCCCAGGCCCCCGCCGGCGACAGACGCAGGATCCGGCCATGCGCCAGATCGGTCATGTACAGATTGCCGGCGCGGTCGAAACCGGGGCCTTCCAGGAAGCAATCCACCGCGCGATGATGGTGACGTTGCATCCAGGACGGGCGGTCGCGGCGCAGCGCGGCGGGGACGGTGGCGAAGACCTCGGTCGGCAGTTCGCGCGGCGGCGGATACATCACGCCCCCCGCGAACCGCGCACCAGCCGCCCCGGCCGCGCGCCGGTGGCCACGCCGTCGCGGCGCACCACCGCGCCGGCGACGATGGTGGCGCGGTAGCCCTCCGCCCCCTGCATCAACCGTCGCCCGCCGGCGGGCAGGTCGTACACCACGCGCGGCGCGTGGATGCGCAGCCGGTCGTAGTCGATCAGGTTCAGATCGGCGCGCAATCCCGGCGCCAGCGTGCCGCGATCGTGCAATCCGATCGCGCGAGCGTTGTCTTGCGTCAGGCGGCGGATCATCCATTCCAGCGGGAACCGCCCGCTGGCGCGGTCGCGGGTCCAGTGGGTGATCGCGAAGGTCGGCGCCGAGGCGTCGCACAACACGCCGACATGCGCGCCGCCGTCCCCCAGGCCCAGCAGCGTGTTGGGATGCGCCAGCATCGCGCGCACCGTGTCCAGATTGCCGGCGGCATAGTTGCTGAGCGGACGATACAGGATGGTCGGCCCCTCGGCTGCCGTCATCCGGTCATAGGCAAGCGCCGCCGGGTCCATTCCCAGCCGGCGCGCCTCCGCGCCGATGCTGCGCTCCACCGGCGGCTCGTACTCGGGCGGATCGCCGAGCGGGAAGATGCGGTCCCAATGCCGCAGGCGGAAACTCTGTTCCTGTTGCGCCAGCTCGGCCAGCAGCCGCGCGCGCAGCGCGGGATCGCGCAACGCCGCCAGCCGGCGCGGGAACGGCAGCGCGGCCAGCGGGCGGAAGGACGGGCAATCGACGAACGGATGCTGCGACAGCTCGAAGCCCAGCAGCACGCCGGTCGGGCGCGACAGCACCTGGCCGGTCATGGTCAGGCCCTCGGCATTGGCGGCGGCGATCTTGTCCAGCAGCACGCGCCATTCCGCGGGTTTGCTGTCCCGTTCCAGGATCGTCATGGTCAGCGGCCGGCCGGAACCGGCGGCAAGCCGGCGCAACAACGCGAACTCCGATTCAAGCTCGGCGCCGAAATCCGAGATTACCTGCAACCACCCGCGCCCGGTGGCCCCCACCGCGGCGGCGATGGTGGCAAGTTCCGCTTCCTCCGCGGTCAGGGTCGGGATCGATTCACCGGCCAGGGTGCGGTGATTGAGCGTCCGCGAGGTGGAAAACCCCAGCGCGCCCGCCACGATCCCTTCCGCCGCCAGCCGCGCCATCTCGGCGCTGTCAGCCGCGGTCGCGGGTTCGCGCGCGACCGCGCGGCTGCCCATCACATGCACCCGCAGCGCCGCGTGCGGCACCTGGGTGGCGACGTCAAGATCGAAGCGCCGCGCCGCCAGGCTATCCAGGTAGTCGGGGAAACTGGTCCAGTTCCACGGCAGACCCTCGGTCAGGACCGGTTCGGGGATGTCCTCCACCCCTTCCATCAACTCCACCAGCCGGGCGCGGTTTTCCGGCGCGCAGGGGGCGAAGCCGACGCCGCAATTGCCGATCAGCACGGTGGTGACACCCAGCGCCGAGGACGGGGTGATCTCCTCCGACCAGGTCACCTGGGCGTCGTAATGGGTGTGCGGATCGACGAAGCCCGGGGTGACGATCAGGCCGCGCGCGTCGATCTCCTCGGCGCCGCGATCGGGGATGCGGCCGATCGCCAGGATGCGCTCGCCGGCGATGGCGATATCGGCTTCGCGCGGGGCGGCGCCGGTGCCGTCCAGGATCAGGCCGTTGCGGATGACAAGGCTGGGGGTGGCGGACATGGTTTCCTCCCGCGATCTTGTGTCGCTGGGGGGACGGTAGGGGCGGGGCGCGGGGTCGGCAAGTCGGGCGCGGTCAGCCGCCAGCCCCTACCGCCCGCTCGCCGCCCGCCCGCGTTCCAGCGCCGCATAGGTCGGGACCGGTGCCGCCATCAGCCAGCGGAACCCCTGCGCCAACACCGCATCGACGTTCTTCGTGTCCACATGCGGATGGCCGCAGGCCACGCCGGCATCCTTGCAAATCGCCACCACCTCGGCGATCGCCGAGGCCACGGTCGGGTGTTCGTATTGCCGCGGGTAGCCCAGGTCCTGCGACAGATCGCCCTCACCCACCAGCACCACGCCGATGCCGGGCACGTCCTTCAGCATCTTCGGCAGATTGGCGATGGCGCGCTTCTCCTCGCACATGATCGCCACCAGGATTTCGCCATCCGGGGCCAGCGGCCACACATCGGCGCGCTTGTAGTAGTCCTGCGCCGAAATCCCCCAATAGCGCGCCGCGGAGGTGGGCGCGTCGCCGCGCTGCCCGGCAGGGTGGAAATGCGCCGCCCCCTCGGGCCGCGGGTAGCGGCAGGCGGCGACGGCGTTGCGCGCGTCCTCCACCGTGGAGACATGCGGCCAGACCACGCCGTACACGCCGATATCCAGCACCTGCTTGGCGATCCACTGGCTGTTCTCGCCGCCATTGGGCGGGATGCGCACCATCGGCGTCACCCCGGGCGCCACGCTGCCGGCGGCGGCGATCTGGCCGCGGTTCAGCATGTATTGCAGGCAGTGGCGCAGCTGGGTGATGTCGTACGGATTGTGTTCCATCTCGAACACCACCGCGTCGTAAGCGGTGGTCGCAAGCGAAACGGCGGTGCCGATTTCCGGCGGCGCGAAGGTGGTGAACGCGGTCTTGCCGGCGGCCAGCGCGCGGATGGCGCCGTTCAGGCGGGGGATTTCAGGCATCACGGAGGCTCCAGATCAGGAAAGGAAGATATCGTCCGCCGCATAGACGCGCGGAATCAGCCGGTCGGCATGGGCGTAGCGCATCAGGGTTTCGATCGCGGCGCGGTTCGCTTCCAGCCCATAAGGCAACGGATCGGCCCCGCCCAGCGCCGCCACCGGGACCGGCGGAGCGGCTTCCTTGGCGGCGGCGAACAGGGCGGCGAGTTCCCCCGGCAGCCAGGGATGTTCCGCCACCAGCCGCCGTTGCAGCGCCAGCGCGTGGTTGACCGGATAGATGCCGGTGCGACGATACCAGGCGGCAGCCGCGGCGGCGGCATCGGGGATCACGCTGCGGGTCTCGCCGGCGGCAAGCCCGGTCAGCGCGATGCCGGCAGCGATCTCGCCCGCGCGCAGCAGCGCGGCCAGATCGGCGCCCGCAGCGGCGCGAGAGACGAAATCGGGGTCGGGACTGTCGGCGACATGCGCGCCCTCGGTGGTGATCCAGTGGCTCTGCTCGGGCCGCAGCCCGTAGGTCTCGGCCAGGATGCCGCGCAGCCAGACGCCGGTGGTCTGCGAGAACGCGCGTACGCCGATCCGCGCCCCGGCCAGGTCTTCGGGGCGCAGCGTGCTGTCGGCGCGGCAGACCAGGGCGGCGTGGTGGAAGCCGCGCATCAGCACGATCGGCAGGCCGACGATCGGCACGCCGCGGGCATGGGCCTGCGCCAGCGTGGCGACCGCCATCTCCGACAGATCGAACGCAAGATCGCGCACCATCGGGCGAAACGCGCGCGAGATCGGCGCGATCGATTCGAAGCGGAACGCAACGCGATCGGACCGCACGGTGCCGTCGCGCAGCGCGCGGACATGCGGGTAGTCGGCGATGGCAACACGAAGGGTTAGGGCGGACATGCGCTTGGGCCTCGGGGCGCTTCAAGGACGCTACCGTGCCACGCCGCCCCGGACGGGGGCAAACGCGCCGCTACAGCCCGGCAATCTCCAGCGCCGCGCCATAGCGCCGCGACGGCTCCTGCGGGTCGCCGTATTTGCGGTGCACCGCGGTGTGCTGCGCGGCGGCGAGCAGCAGCCGGTCGCGCTCGGGGCTGCGGTTCTTGCCGAAATCCTCCAACATGCACTGGGCGATTTCCTGGTTGTGCGGATCGTTGCCCAGGCGGCACGCGGACAGCGCCAGGCGCTGCACCAGCGGCCGGCGATCGGCCACGTTGTCCAGATAGGCCTGGGTCCAGGCCAGGCTGTCGGGTCCGTGCAAGGACAGCACCGCGCCTTCCACCCGGTCCAGCAACTGGCCCGCGGTCATGCGGTCCGCGCCGACGGGCGCCTTCGGGTGGTCCCCCGTCAGATCCCCGGTCAGCCGCTGGTGCCAGGCGTCGCGGTTCAGAAAGCTCGCCGCCACGAACAGCAGTTTCAGCCGCAGCGGATGCTGGAACGTGTCGTAGAAC
>JAKAZJ010000207.1 GCA_021826565.1 Pseudomonadota bacterium
AACGCCAGGTTCTGCCATACAGCCCGGAACAACTATTCGACCTGGTGGCCGATGTCGCGCGTTACCCCGAGTTCCTACCCTGGTGCGTCGGCGCGCGCATCCGCTCCCGCACGCCGGAGCTGATTCTGGCCGACCTGACCATCGGCTTCGGCCCGTTCCGCGAGCGCTTCACCAGCCGCGTTGGCCTGGAGCGGCCGGCGCGGGTCAAGGTGGCGTACGAAAACGGTCCGTTCCGCTACCTCAACAATCAATGGGTGTTCGCTCCTGTCCCGGGCGGCACCGAGGTGGATTTCTTCGTCGATTTCGAATTTCGTTCCCGCATCCTGCAAGTTGCGATCGGCGCCGTGTTCAACGAGGCGGTGCGCCGCATGGTGGCCGCGTTCCGCCGCCGCGCCGCGCAGATCTACGGGCCGCCACCGCGCGTGCCCGCGCCGGCCGCTGAAGCCTGAGCCAGCGCCGAACCGCGGCCCCGTGGGCGGCGCTGCGCACTCCTCGGGTCCGCAGGCAGCGCGGGACCGGATCAGGTGGACTCCCGAGCACTGGCCCCGCTACGCTTGCGGCGAAGCACGCGATCCCGGAGCCCTGACGGATACCCCATGAGCGAATACATCAATATCTGCGAAGTCGGCCCGCGCGACGGGTTGCAAATCGCCAAGACCCGCATGACCACGGACGACAAGATCGCCTGGATCGCCGCCATGGCCGCCGCCGGCGTGCGCGAGATCGAGGTCGGCAGCTTCGTCCCCCCGCGCGTGATCCCGCAGATGGCCGACACCGAGGAAGTGGTCCGGCGCTGCGTCGAGATCCCCGGCCTGACCGTGATCGCCCTGGTGCCGAACCTGCGCGGCGCGCAGAACGCCTACAACGCCGGCGCACACAAGATCAGCACGCCGGTCTCGGTCAGCGAGGGGCATAGCCGCGCCAATCTCAACCGCACCCCCGCCGAGAGCATCGCCGAGATGGGACGGCTGATGGAGTGGGTCAAAGCCCAGCCACGGCGGATGGAGGTGATCGCCGGGGCCTCCACCGCGTTCGGCTGCTCGATCGACGGGGTGGTGCCGACGGCGCAGGTGGTGCGCGTCTGTGCCGGTCTGGCGCAGGCGGGCGTGGACAAGATCATGCTGGCCGACACGGTGGGGTACGGCCATCCGGCGCAGATCAAGGAAGTGGTCCGTGCGGTACGGGGCGCGATCGGCCCGGTACTGTGGGGGTTGCATCTGCACGACACGCTGGGAATGGGGATCGCGAACGCGCTGGCCGGGCTGGAGGAGGGGATTCGGGCGTATGATTCCTGCCTCGGCGGCCTTGGGGGCTGCCCCTACGCGCCGGGGGCGTCCGGCAACGTGGTGACCGAGGACCTGGTGTTCATGCTGGAAAGCATGGGGTTCCGCACCGGGATCGACCTGCCGAAGCTGCTGAAAGCGCGCGCGCTGCTGCATGCCGGGCTGCCGGCGGAGCCGTTGTCCGGACAGATGGCGAAAGCGGGGATTCCGAAGACGTTTCGCGCCGCGGCGTAGTAGGGCGCGTACAGCACTCCTATTCCGAAACAGGAAGCCAAAATCGGCCACCTCAGATTGTTGAAAGTCTCGGTGTCTATCCGTGGTCCGGAGAAGCGTGTCTGGTCGCCACCGCTGATGATCGAAACGCGGAATAGAGTTGGCGTAGTAGCCTGGTTCCAGGGCGCTCCACTACATAATTCAATACGAACGCTACTGCAATGAGAGCAGTCACGGATGCTGCTAGGTTTATCCATGCCGGAGCATCTAGGGCATGGAGGCCAACCTCTATCCGATATCCCATTGGCTGGTGAATGACATAGAGGCTATAAGAGATAGAGCCAAGGAATGCCATCGGCCGAGTGCCTAACACAGGGAGCCGCCCGGCGACGGCAAGAGCAAAAATCAAAAAGAGACTACACTCGATGCCTCGCACCAGAGATCCTTCGGGCGCACACCGTAGCACGAGGCAAAGCACCAGGAGCCAAACGCGCATCCAGGTAAATTGGTCGGCTTTTAGACGATAAAACAGAATTCCAGCGTAAAACAGACTGGCGTAAGGTAGCGCCAGAGCGGTTGAAACCCTCCACGGCACGGCAAGCCCCATTTGCCGCAGGAGACTTGAGAGCGCAAACCCGCCGACCATCCAGGCAAGTCCTATCGACTCAATTCGGTGCCGGCAGCCGCCAATTAAGATGCCGGCCATAAGGCCGTAGAAGCCTAATTCAAAGGACAGCGACCAGTAGGACGGATCGACCAGCGGTACACCGATATAAGACTGTAACATACTCAAGTTAATTAATCCCTGTCCTGCCGTGACGGGTAGACGAGTTGAAGGAAGGAGCAGACCGATTGCTGTGCTGATTGCGACTGCGGCCCAATATGCCGGAAACAAGCGGGCAAAGCGAGACGCGGCAAAGTCGATTACTGTTCGACTGCGATCGACTGTCATGCAGATGACAAAGCCGCTGATAATGAAGAAAAGGTCTACGGCTTGCAGGCCTCGGATGTTGACCGAAAATGGCACGACAGCTGCGATCAGAAGCGGACGTGCCGGCGCCCACAGATGAGAGAACCCGAAAGTTAGATGAAAAATTACGACCCACAAGGCGGCTAGCCCGCGCAGGCCGTCCAGCTCCTTAAGTCGCGGTTCAGCCATCGCGGCACCTTCAGATCCATATTTTTGTTCGTTATATTCTACGCGAGTTATCATAAAGACGCCAGCCTTTTTGCCCTTCTACGCACGGTTCCCGCCGCTGCAATCGTTGCTAGACCGGCAGGTGTTCTCCCGCTCGAACCGGCGTACCAAGTTGTCAACGCAAAGTGGTACACCTCCCCGAAGCCATGGGATTCCCCACCGGGATCGACCTGCCGAAGCTGCTGGAAGCGCGCGCGCTGCTGCATGCCGGGCTGCCGGCCGAGCCGTTGTCGGGACAGATGGCGAAAGCGGGGATTCCGAAGACGTTTCGCGCCGCGGCGTAGCGGACTGCGTCCAGGTCCCGCCGGTGGCTCGCGCCCACCGTGCTGGCGGTTGAAACCACGCGCCGCGCGATCCCCGAATCACCCGGCTGACCGGACCCCCTACCCCGCCATCAACCCCAGCAGCGCCCGCGCCACCTGCCCCGGTGGCCGCTCGCGGTGATACAGCGCCCGGTACGCCCGGTCCGGAAACGCCAGCGCGACCAGCCGCAGCAGCCCCGCCTCGATCCCCGGTGCCGCCACCGCGGCCGAGATCACCGTCGCTCCCAATCCCGCCTCCACCGCCGCGCGTACCGCCTCGTTGGACGGGAGTTCCAGCGCCACCCGCAGCGCGCCAGGGCTGATCCCCCATTGCGCGGACAGCGCGGTTTCAAACGCCGCGCGGGTGCCGGACCCTGCTTCGCGCAGCACCCACTCGGCGGCGGCCAGGCCCGCGGCGTCGGGCGGGATCTCGGCCCACGGATGGTCCTGACCCACCACCAGGACCAAACGGTCGCGCGCCACTTCCTGCCCCAGCAGATCGGGGCGATCCACGGTTCCTTCCACAAACCCCAGTTCGGCCGCGCCGATCGTCAGCGCCTCGGCGACCTCGGCCGTATTGCCCGCGGTCAGGCGGATTTCCACCGCCGGCCAGGCGCGGCGGAATGCAACCAGGTGGCGCGGCAGCCAATAGGCCGCGATGGTCTGGCTGGCATGGACCGTCAGGATGCCGCGGCGCGTCCCGCCGAGTTCCCCCAACATCAGCTCCGCCGCCTGGGCGCGGGCCAGCACGGCGCGCGCCTCCGACAGGAACCCGCGGCCAGCCTCGGTCAGTTCGATCCGCCGGCCGACGCGGTGGAACAGCCGCACGCCGTGCCGCGCTTCCAACCCCGCGATCGCCGCCGAGGCCGCCGATTGCGCCAGGTTCAGCGCACGCGCCGCCGCCGTCATGTGCTGGCGTTCGGCGACCGCGACGAACACGCGCAGCTGATCCAGGGTCAGGCCCGGCATTACCCGGCCGTGACGGCCGCGCGCACGCCCTCCCACCGATCCAGGATCGGGACGATCGCGTCGCCCCCCGCGGCGGGCAGCGCGATCACCACCCGGGCAACGCCGGCGTCCCGCCAGCGCCGCAGCCGGTCGGGATCGGGACGCGGGCCGAAGATGGTGACCGGGACCGCGGCGGGATCGCGCCCGGCCTCGGCCGCCATGGCGCGGAACGCCGGCATGAACGCGGTGACATCGTCGTATTGCGGGCGGGCGGCGTGGGGAATCCAGCCGTCGCCGTAGCGCAGCGCGCGGCGGGCGCCCCAGGGGAAGGCCCCGCCCACGATCACCGGCGGATGCGGCATTTGCACCGGACGGGGATTGGCGATCATCGGCGGCAGGCGGACCAGCTCCCCGGTATATTCGGGGCGGTCCATCGTCCAGATCGCGCGCATCGCCGCGATCCGCTCGCGCATCAGCTTGTGGCGACCCTTGAAGTCGGTGGTGCCGTGATCCGCCATTTCCTCGGCGTTCCAGCCGGCGCCGACGCCGAACAGGAAGCGCCCGCGACTGATCTGGTCCAGGGATGCGACCTGCTTCGCCGTCTGGATCGGGTCGCGCTGCGGCACCAGCGCGACACCGGTGCCGAGTTTCAGGCGTGTGGTGACGGCGGCCGCGGCGGCCAGCGAGACGAACGGGTCCATCACGTCGTAATACTGCTTCGGCAGCTCTCCACCGGACGGGAACGGAGATTGGCGCGATAGCGGGATGTGGGAGTGCTCCGGCGCCCAGACGGACTCGAACCCGCGCGCTTCCAGCAAGGCCCCCAGCGCCGCAGCAGACATGGAATAGTCGGTGAAGAACATCGCCGCGCCGAATTGCATCGGACCCTCCCTGCACTGGATCGGGCGCAGACTGGCTTGGCACGACGTAAAACGCCACCGGGCCATCCCTTGAGCGATTCTACTGGGTCATCCCCTGCGCCCGTTCTTGACACCCACCAAACCCGCCTGTAGCAACCGCCCGCCTTCCGGCAGGGCAACTGGGCCGGAGCGAACATGGGACAGGAACCGGG
>JAKAZJ010000208.1 GCA_021826565.1 Pseudomonadota bacterium
ACACGCCGGCGACCGAGGGGTTCATGGACCGCGCGCGGTTCCGGCGCATGAAGCGCGGCGCGTTCTTCATCAATATCGGGCGGGGGCGGACGACGCGGTTGGACGATCTGGTGGCGGCGCTGCGGGCGGGGGAGATCGCGGGCGCGGGGCTGGACGTGTTCGAGACCGAACCGCTGCCGGCGGCGCATCCGCTGTGGACTCTGCCGGGCGTGCTGATCACGCCGCACACGGCAGGGTATGGGCCGGGGTTGGACGAGCGGCGGTTGGGGATTCTGGTTGACAACAGCCGGGCGTTCGCGGCGGGACGCCCGTTGCGGAATGTGGTGGATAAGGCGAATTGGTTCTGACGAGGCAGGCGGGAGGGTCGTGTCCCCCTGGTGCAGGAGTTGTGGGTAAGTGGCCCGCCTGCGCCAGACTCTCGGCGGTCGCTCCGGCGGGCTACTTACCCACAGCTCCTGCACCACCAGAAGGGACGCGACCTCGGGCAGGATGCAGGGCGGTCCGCCACAGCACCGTAGCGTCAGTCCATATCGCATGCAGCGATCGCCGCAGCACGCCGGGTGCCGGCGTGGGACGGTCATTATACCAGTATGCCTCGTACCAGCCCTCATCGACGAACAACAAGTGCCTGAGCATAGGATCCGTCGGATTGCAGGAGCCCCGCAGTTCTGGCGACGGATGCAGGTTGGCGATTGGACGCACGGCGTCGAGGTGCCGCTCCGGCTGGTATGTGTAGCGCATCGTTTTGCCCTCCTTGGCTGGCGTGGATGGACGCTACCCGTGAATATGTGTTAAGGTCTTTGTCGCGGACCTGAATAATCCTGAATCCAGGAGCATCAGAGATGCCGGATCCCGACGGCCCCGATGTCGTGTTTGGCCCATTTCGGCTGAACCGGCGAAACCGCTCCTTGACACGCAGCGGTGTGACGGTGCGGCTCGGCGGGCGGGCCTTTGACACGCTCGCGGTGCTCGCGGTCACACCAGGGGCCACGATCGGTAAAGAAGCGCTGCTCGATACGGTATGGCCCGGTCTCACGGTGGAAGAGAATAATCTGCAGGTGCAGATTTCGGCGCTGCGCAAGGCGCTTGGTGAAGGCTGGGTCGTTACGGTACCAGGCCGCGGCTACCGTCTCGCGGGATCGTCTCCCCCGGAATCACCAGCGACGCTGGCGCAGCCGGACCGGCCCTCGATCGCGGTGCTGGCGTTCGATAATCTGAGCGGCGATCCAGCGCAGGAATATTTCTCCGACGGCATGGCCGAGGACGTCATCACGCAAGTGTCGCGCAGTCATGCGCTGTTCGTGATCGCGCGCAATTCCAGCTTTACCTACAAAGGACGCGCGGTGGACGTAAGGCAGATCGGTCGCGATCTGGGCGTGCGCTACGTGCTGGAAGGCAGTGTGCGTCGCGCCAGCGATCGGGTGCGGATCAGCGCCCAGTTGGTGGAAGCAGAGACCAGGAACCACATCTGGACGGAACGATATGATCGCGCGCTGGCAGACGTATTCGCGGTGCAGGACGAGATTTCGGACGCGGTGGCCACCGCGATCAGTCCGGCGGTCGCCGACGCGGAAATGCATCGGGCCATGCGCCGGCCGCCCGGGTCGCTCGGCGCCTGGGAACTCTATCAGCAAGGGATGTGGCATCTGGGAAAGATGGAAGCGGCGGCGAACGATGCGGCGCGCGGTCTGTTCGAACGCGCCATTGATCTCGATCCACTATTTGCCGCCGCCCATGCCGGCTTGTCATTCACATATATCGGGATGGGCGCTCGTTTCCAGACCATGCCGTTGGACGGGGCGCTACGACTCGCTTCCACGCACGCCCGCAAGGCGGTTGAGCTCGATCCCGCGGATGCGGACGGGCAGGCCATGTTGGCCTCGACCTTACGCATGCATGGTGACATGGATAACGCCCTGGTGATCGCGCGGCAGGCACTTGGCATCAACCCCAATTGCGCTCTGGCCCACTTTGTCATGGGAGCAGTCCTGATCTGGACCGGACGGACGGAGGAGGGTCGCCAGGCCCTGGGCGTGTTCGGACGGCTGAGCCCGCGTGATCCGAACATGGCAACGGCGTACCACGGGATCGTCATTTCCTATTATCTGGACCGCGACTATGAACGCTGTGCCGAAGCCGCGCGGCGTCAACTGAGTGCCCATCCCGGTTATACCATGACATACCGCTACCTGGCAGCCGCCCTCGGCCAACTTGGCCGCATCGAGGACGCCCACGCGGCGCTCGAGAAGGCGATGGCCGTTTCCCCCCGCGAGTTCGATGTCTATGTCCGCAACCGCGTGCCCTGGCAACGCCCCGATTACCACGAACACATGCTCGATGGCCTGCGCAAAGCCGGCTGGCAGGAGTGAGCGGACAGGCACACGACCAGCCGCGTTCTCTGACCGCTGTCAATCATTAGGGTCGCCCAGGATTCCTGACCAACCCGGCGGGCGGATTATGTCCCCGGACGGGGTGGAGAGCTTCAACGGCAAGTTTTGCGATGCTTGAGCCACGAAGCGGATCAAGGTGAGACCTGGAGTGGTTCCGATCACGGACCGATGCGAGCGTCGCGATCGAACAATGGCGGCGGCACTACAACGCGGTGCGGCCGCATTCGAACCTGGGCTACCTGACGCCGGCGGTGTTCGCGACCCAGGTGGTGAGGACAGCGCCCAGTCATGCAACGGGCCGCCTGGGGCAACAGCAGCAAACAGGAGCTGGTCTCTCACGTTAACCGTGGTCCGACGAAGCAGGGCAGGTCAGCCGCACATAGAATGTTCTTATGACATAGTAAGATTAGCTGGTAGTTCCACGGTATGATGGAAGCGGCGCTGCACGGCGAGCGGCGCCCGTTGGCCCTCCGTGGCCCTCGCGTTCTTCCTCCGCGATAACAAAGCGCGCTCGCTCACAGGCAGGATTTCGGGAGCCGAGGCCCGCAACCCTTCGCCGGTCACAGACCCGCAGCGATGAAACTCCAACCGGACCACCAGGCTAGGAGCGATGGCTGATAGGGGTTCGCAGCCGACGCCCCCAAGCAACCCCCTACCCTTCCTGCACCCCTCCGGAGTATGCTTTCCCCCGAACCGTCGGGGATTTGGCATGTCTCTCTCCCACCCCCTCCCCACCGTCGAAGCCTTCCACGACCCGGACACCGGCACCGTCACCTACCTGGCCGCCGACCCCGCCACCGGCGCCGCCGCGGTGATCGACCCGGTGCTCGACTACGACCCGAAATCCGCCCGCACCGCCACGCGCTCGGCCGAGGCGCTGATCGCCCGCGTCCGCGCCACCGGCGTCCGCGTGGACTGGCTGCTGGAAACCCATGTCCACGCCGACCACCTCTCCGGCATGCCGCACGTCCGCCGCGCCCTCGGCGGAAAAAGCGGGATCGGCGCGCGCATCGACACGGTGCAGCGCGCCTTCAAGGACATGTTCGCCTTCGAACGCGACTTCCACCCGGACGGCCGCCAGTTCGACCGCCGGTTCGATGACAACGAGACCTTCTCTCTCGGCACGATCCCGGCGCGCGTGCTGCACACGCCCGGGCACACGCCGGCCTGCGTCTCCTACCTGATCGGCGACGCGGTGTTCGTCGGCGACACCCTCTTCATGCCGGATTCCGGCACCGCGCGCTGCGATTTCCCCGGCGGCGATCCCGCCACGCTGTACCGCTCGATCCGCCGCCTGCTGGCGTTACCGAAAGCAACCCGCATGTTCATCTGCCACGACTACCGCCCGGGCGGCCGGCCCGCGGCGTGGGAAACCACGGTGGCCGAACAGCGCGCCGCCAACATCCACATCCACGACGGCATCACCGAAGCGGAGTTCGTCGCGCTGCGCACCGCGCGCGACCGCACCCTGTCCATGCCGGTGCTGATGATCCCCGCCGTGCAGGTGAACATCCGCGCCGGGGAACTGCCACCGCCGGCAGCCAACGGCGTGCGCTACCTGCAAGTCCCGGTGAACGTGCTGTGAGCGACGAAACCTTTACCCTGCGCCCGATCGGCACCATCTCCACCCCGTTCCGCACGCTGGACGAATGCCCGCGCAACGGCCGCCAGCCCGACCCGCCGCCGCTCTGCCGCGCCCGCCTGCTGCCGGAATTCGCCCCCGGGCTGAAAAGCCTCGACGGGTTCAGCCACCTGATCCTGCTCTACTGGCTGCACCGCCCCCGCGCGCCCAAACTCGTGTTCACGCCGCCGTTCGACACACAGGAACGCGGGCTGTTCGCCACCCGCTCCCCGGCGCGGCCCAACCCGATCGGGCTTTCGGTGGTCGCGTTCGAAGGGATCGAGGGCGGGGACACGCTGCTGGTGCGCTACCTCGATTGCCTGGACGGCACGCCGCTGATCGACGTGAAGCCCTATTTGCCGAGCGTCGATGCCGAACCGCAGGCGCGCATGGGCTGGCTCGGCCCGCACCGCACGCGCTGAGCCTGCCCCTGGCACCGCGCCGCAGGTCGTGACAAGCTTCGCGCCAATCTGCATCTGACGGGGGAAACGACGCATGGTCACCACGGGAAGCGGCGAATACGTCTACGAGCCGGTGGAGAACTGGGCGAAACTGCCGCCAGGCTGGTCCTTCAAGGAGATCGGCTCGGTCGGCGTCGATCGCAACGACAACGTCTATGTCTTCAACCGCGGCGAGCACCCGATGATCGTGTTCGACCGCGCCGGCAATTTCCTGCGTTCCTGGGGCGAGGGCGTCTATCCCCGCGCCCACGGGCTGCACATGGCGCCCGACGACACGATCTGGCTCACCGACGACGGCGACCATTCGGTGCGCCAGTGCACGCTGGACGGCAAGGTGCTGATGACCCTCGGCATCCCCGGCAAGCCGGCCCCATACATGAGCGGCGAGCCATTCCACCGCTGCACCCATACCGCGCTGTCGCCGCAAGGCGACATCTACGTCTCCGACGGCTACGGCAATTCCCGCGTGCACAAATTCTCCCCCGACGGCAAGCTGCTGTT
>JAKAZJ010000209.1 GCA_021826565.1 Pseudomonadota bacterium
CCGGTCGGCCGAAATAGCGCAGCCGGTCGATCCCGGGCAGCTCGGGCGCGACCGCCGGAGGGCGGGTGGAGGCCGCGATCACGTCCGATCGGATACCGCGCGCGGCCAGCAGCGGCGCGAGCTTTTCCAGATAGATCCCCTCGCCCGTGAAGTCCGGCCGGAAGTAGCGGAACACGTGCAGGACGGCACGCTTTGGCACCGATCCGCGCCTCACGGTCGGTACCGCGGCAGCCGACGGCCGCAATTCAGCTGCCACCTTGCCCAAGCGGATTGTTGGCGTGCGGGTTTGTTCACGACGACATCCTATCACGACGCCAGCCTCCGGAACACGACCACCCCGGAACACGACAACCCCTGGCCGGGCAGCCGCATCGCGCCCCCTGTCATCCCGCTACGCGGCGCCCACCCCCGGTTGACGTCCCGCCCCCGAGGCGGCGACACATCCTCCCCGGGAGATCAGACACGATGCTGGAGTTCGAGGACGCGCCGGCCACGCTGCCGGCCGGGCGCAGGATCTACGCGGTCGGTGATGTGCATGGCTGCGCCGACCGTCTGGCCGCGCTGCACGCCGCGATCGCGGCCGATCTGGCGGCGCGCCCCGCCGACGCGGTGGTGGTCCATATCGGCGATTACGTCGATCGCGGACCCGACAGCGCCGGGGTGATCGCACTGCTCGCCGGCGGCGCGTCCTTGTCCGGCCTGCCGGTGGTGAACCTGATGGGGAACCACGAACGCACCATGCTGGACGCCCTGGCCGGCGAACGCGCGGCCGGCACCGACTGGCTGTTCGCCGGCGGCGGCCCGACGCTGGCAAGCTACGGCCTGGACCCGGACGGCCCGCGCACCGGCTGGGCGGAAGCCATCCCCGCCGCGCATCAGGCATTCCTCCGTGGCCTGACGCTGTCGTACCGCGCCGGCGGCTACCTGTTCGTCCATGCCGGCATCCGCCCCGGCGTGGCGCTGGACGCGCAACTGCCCGAGGATCTGCTGCGCATCCGCCAGCCGTTCCTCTACACCGAGCAGGACCTGGGCGCGGTGGTCGTGCACGGCCATACCCCGGTCAAGGCGCCGGTCGTGCGGCCCAACCGGATCGCGATCGATACCGGCGCGGTGTTCGGCGGCCGGCTGACCGCGGCGGTTCTGGAAGGCGCGCGGATCGGCTTCCTGACCACGTGACGCGCGCCGCCAGCCCCGCGCGCCACTCCGGCGCCGGGCGCGCGCGCCTCGCCCCCGACCGCGCGATGCGCTATGCGCGCGGCCATGGATGGATCGGACGACAGCGCGGGCCAGGGTCCCGCCGCGGCCTATGCCGCGCTGGTCGCGGGCGGGTCGCTGGAAGCAGACCCCGCGCAGGAGGCGGCGGCGGCCCGCCTGGAGACGCTGTGGACGGCGTTGCGCAACTACGACCCGCAGCCGCGCCGATCCGGGTTGCTGGCGCGGCTGCTGCCGAACCGGATCGTGGCGCCGCCGCGCGGGCTATATCTGGTCGGCGCGGTCGGGCGCGGCAAATCCATGCTGATGGATCTGTTCTTCGCCGCCGCCACCGTGCGCCGCAAGCGCCGGCTGCATTTCCACCGCTTCATGCAAGACGCCCACGCCGCCATGCACGCGATCAAGCGCGCCGACCCCGGCGTGGACGATCCGATCCCACCGCTGGCCGACCAGCTCTCCGCCCGCGCCGCGCTGCTCTGTTTCGACGAGTTCCAGGTCAACGACATCGCCGACGCGATGATCCTCGGCCGCTTGTTCGCCGCCTTGTTCGAGCGCGAGGTCGTGGTGGTCGCCACCTCCAACACCGCGCCCGACGATCTGTTCCGCGGCCGGCCGGGACGCGACGCGTTCCTGCCCTTCATCGCCATCCTGCAGCAGCATCTGGACGTGCTGCATCTGGATGCGGCGCGCGATTTCCGGCGCGAGCGGGTGCGTGGCATGCGCAGCTGGCACACACCGGCAGACGCGATGGCGCGGCGCGCGCTGGACACGGTGTTCGCCGCCCTGACCGACGGCGCTGCCCCGACGCCTCTGGTCCTGCATGTGAACGGACGCGAAGTGGTGCTGCCAAGCGCCGCCGCCGGCGTGGCGCGGGCCGAGTTTTCCGACCTGTGCGGCCGGCCGCTGGGGGCGGGGGATTACCTGGCGCTGGCGCGCGCCTGCCACACCCTGATCCTGGACGACATCCCGCTGCTGGCGCCGGACAATTACGACGAGGCACGCCGGTTCATCACCCTGATCGATACGCTCTACGACGAACGAATCCGCCTGTTCGCCTCGGCCGCCGCGGCGCCGGATCGGCTGTACGAACGCGGCCGGAACGCGGCCATGTTCGAACGTACGGCATCGCGGCTGGACGAAATGCAGGCCGAGGCCTGGCTGGACGGAACTACACGTTGAAGCGGAACAGCAGCACGTCCCCGTCCGCGACCACGTATTCCTTGCCCTCGATGCGCAGCTTGCCCGCTTCGCGCGCGCCGGCCTCACCGCCGCCCGCGACGTAGTCGGCATAGGCGATGGTTTCGCAGGCGATGAAGCCGCGCTCGAAATCGCCATGGATCACGCCGGCGGCAGCGGGCGCGCGGGTGCCGCGCGGGATGGTCCAGGCGCGGGTTTCCTTGGGGCCGACGGTAAAATAGGTGATCAGACCCAACAAATCGTAGCCGGCGCGGATGACCCGATCGAGACCGCTATCGGCCAGCCCCAGCCCGGCCAGGAATTCGCCGCGCTCGGCTTCGTCAAGCTGCGCCACCTCGGCCTCGATCGCGGCGGAGACCACCACGGCACGGGCGCCTTCCGCCGCGGCGCGGGCGGCGACGGCGGCCGAATGGACATTGCCCGAAGCCGCGGCGGCTTCCTCCACGTTGCAGACATACAGCACCGGCTTGGCGGTCAGCAGGCTCAGACGCCGGGCCGTCTCGGCCTCGCCCGGCGGGATCGCGCTCCGCGCCGGCCGGCCGGCCGCCAGCGCCGCGGTCAGCGGTTCGATCAGCGCGAGTTGCGCGACACTGTCCTTGTCGCCGCCGCGGGCGCGCTTCTGCAGGCCCGGAACCCGCTTCTCCAGACTGTCCAGATCGGCCAGCATCAATTCGGTTTCCACGGTCTCGGCGTCGCGGACCGGGTCGATGCCGCCTTCCACATGGACCACGTCCGGGTCCTCGAAGCAGCGCAACACGTGGAGGACGGCGTCCACCTCGCGGATGTTGCCGAGAAACTGGTTGCCCAGCCCCTCCCCCTTCGAGGCACCGCGCACCAACCCGGCGATATCGACGAATTCCAGCACCGTCGGCACGATCTTGGCGGATTTGCCGATCGCGGCAAGCACCCCCAACCGGGCATCCGGCACCGCGACGCGCCCGACATTCGGCTCGATCGTGCAGAACGGATAATTCGCCGCCTGCGCCTGGGCGGTCGCGGTCAGCGCGTTGAACAGGGTCGATTTGCCGACATTCGGCAGGCCGACAATGCCGCAGTTGAAACCCATTACGCGCTTCCCTCGGCCGGCTGCGTCAGCAGCGCCACTTTCGTCATGAAGGCTTCCGCCTGACCCGCAACCAGCAGCGGCGCGGCCTCGGCCACCGCGTCCAGCAGCGGGATCAGCCAGGCGCGATCGTCCTTGCCGAAATCGCCCAGCACATGGCCCAGGACGCGATCCTTCACGCCCGGATGGCCGATCCCCAACCGGATGCGCCAGTACTCCTGCGACCCCAGCATCCGGTCCATGCTGCGCAGCCCGTTATGACCCGCCGCTCCGCCGCCCAGCTTCACCCGGACCTTGCCCGGAACCAGGTCGAGTTCGTCATGGAACGCGGCGATCGCGGCCGGTGGCAGCTTGAAGAACCCCGCTGCCGCCTGCACGCTTTCGCCCGACGCGTTCATGTAGGTCTGCGGCTTCAGGGCGAGAATCTTCTCGCCCCCCAGCAGCCCCTCGGCGACCAAACCCTTGAACCGCGGGCGCCACGGGCTGAACCCGTGGCGCATCGCGATCACGTCGAGCGCCATGAACCCGATATTGTGCCGGTTGCGCGCCATCCCCGGCTCGGGGTTGCCGAGACCGACCCAGAGCAGCATGACCCGGACGCCTTGGGGTTACTTCTTGCCCTTGGCCGGCGCCTTGGCTGCCGGCTTGGCCGCCGGGGCTTTGGCAGCAGCGGGCGCCGCCGCCGCCGCGGCAGGCGCCGCGCCCGGCTCGGCCGCCACCTCGGCGATCTTGGTCGGCGGGGCCACCGTGGCGATCACGAAATCGCGGCCCGCAATCACCGGCCGCGCGCCCTCGGCACCCTTCAGATCATGCCAGCGCACCGTGTCGTTGAAATCGAGACCCGACAGATCGGCCACGAACTGCTCCGGGATGGCATCCGGATCGCACAGCACCTCGACCGCATGGCGCACCACGTTCAGCACGCCGCCGCGCTTCAGGCCGGTGGACAGGCCCTCATTGTCGAAATGCACCGGCACCGTGACGCGAATCCGCTCACCCGGCGCCAGGCGCTGGAAATCCACGTGCTCGGGCGCATCGGAAACCGGATGGAACTGCACGTCGCGGATCAACGCGCGCTCGGTCGCTCCGGCGCCGCCAATCTCATACACCCGCGACTGCCAGCCGGGGCGATGCAACTCGCGCAACACCGCGCGCGGGTCGAGCGCAATCAAGCTGGGCGGCTGCTTCGCCCCGTAAATCACCGCGGGAACCTTCCCCGCACGCCGTGTCGCCCGCGCCGCCCCCTTACCGGATCGCGCGCGCGCCTCGGCCTCCATCGTCACAACATTGGCCATGGTTCGCTCCTACAAATGGCAAAAGCCGGCCTCCAGGGGTGCCGGCTCGGCGCGCTCTGTAGCCGACCCGGATGGGCGGGGCAATCGGGACGCTTGCCGGGCCGGCAGTAAGGCCAAGGGGCGCTGCCCCCTGGACCCCCGCCAAGGGTAGGCCCTTGGAACCCTTCCCTTTGGTTCGGCGTGGGTGGGGAGTGCGCGGGTCC
>JAKAZJ010000210.1 GCA_021826565.1 Pseudomonadota bacterium
GAGAGACGCTGGACCTGGCGAGCATCGGCATGACCGTGATGCTGGATGGGCTGTATCGGACCACCGCGCTCGCTTGACCGCGCCCGCCGCACATGCCCCCGCAACGGACACCCTATCTCCAGAAGCGGCGCCCCTACAGCAAATGGAACCCGGAGATGACCGAGTAATCCAACGCCACGGTGTTCAGTATCAGCATCACGATCATCTCAAGATAGGCCAGATTCGCCAGCGCCGTTGCCGGCCGGGCGCGCCTCAAGCAAGCGGCACACACCGCCGCAAGCGCCCCCAGCGGGAGGAAATAGCGTCCCTGCACCCCTTCGATATGAATCATCCCGGGAGGCGTGTTCACCAAGAACATCGCCGTTTCCACCAGCACGACGACCCCGATGCCCAGCCCCAGGCACCACGCCGCCTGAACCAGCGCTCCGCGCTGCCCGGCCCCGGCACTGGCGACACCTCCAGCGAGCAGCGCCACCAGCGCCAGAAGATAGGTCACCACCGGTAGCGGCACCGTCCAGGCACCGAGCCAGCCGACGCTATCCTGAAAGTAGAAGAAGCCGTGATGGCGCAGGTCCAGGATCATGGCCCAGGCGAATTGCAGCGGGTGCGAAAGGATCAGCCGTTCCTTCGCGGCGACCTCGGCAGGCGGCAAGATAAACGACTGCAACGTGGCTGCGGAAAAATGATACCAGACCACGCCGGTCCCGAGCGCAAACACGCCGATCGCCAGATCGATCAGCAGCAAGCGCCGCGCCTGACCGCAAGCCAGGCGCAAGGGCAGCGCGAGGACCAGCAATGGGGCGTAGACCAGCTTGGCGCAGACCACAGCCCCCGCCATCATGGCCGCGACCGCCTCGCCCACGGACCACGAGCGTCTTTCGGCGCTTCGCATCACCAGCGCACAGAACAGGAAGGTTGCCGCGATGACCACGCCGTCCTCGGCCACCGAACCGAATTCGTATTGACACTCCGGCAGCATCACGAACGCCAGAGCCAGTTCCCGCCCGGCCGGCATGATCCGCAACGCGACCGCCGTCATCGCAATCAGGGTCAGGGCATTGGCCAGTCGGCCCGCATACAGCAAACCAAGCGGGGATAGCGCGAACCAGCGGCCGACCGCCATCGCCAGCGCCTGGGGCACGTACATAAGCGGCGAGTAGCTCACCATCAGGAACCGGACGAACGTGGTATGGCCGGCGGCCAGGGGTTGGGTGAAATCGTGCCAGGTCCGGGCGAGCGGTTGCGGGCGGAGCCGCGGCGCATGCCAGACCCGCAGCGTGCCCCAGGATTTTTCGACAAAGCCAGGCAGCGAGCTGGGGAGCACGCCTCCGGGGACGCCGTCTTGCACCGTGCCGAACACGTCCCCTTCGCTCAGCTGGTAGCTGCGAAAATAGTGCTGGAACTCGTCGTGTACTTGGAATGGTGGGGTCAGAATGCACAGCAAAAGCACGTTGATCCCTGCGATCAGCAGGAACACGGCGTAGGGCGGCATGCGCCGGGCAAGGCGCTCGGCCGGAGGCGCGCCCGAAGCGACCGACGCAGCCCGATCCGAGCATGGCACCGCCGTCACGGCCTCTGTGTCATAGGCGTCGGCGTCGAACATCGCGGCTCCGGATTGCGCGATCCGCAAGCTGCCCGCGGGACGGTCTCAATCGGTTTACATCCCCTGTCGGTTTACATGCCCTGTGCCGTGGTTTCACAACACGGCCGCTTGACCGCGCCCGCCACCCGCCGCACCAGCAAGCGATGCACGGCTCCGTCCCCACCTTCCGCCCCCCTGCCCGCCTCGCTCCGGCGCTGGCCGCGCTCGCTGCCGTGACCGCCATCCGCCTGGCGATCGCGGCCGCGGTCCCGCTGTCGCCGGACGAGACCTATTATTGGCTCTGGTCGCGCGCCTTGCAGCCGGGCTACCCGGATCACCCGCCGATGGTCGCGTTCTGGATCCGCGCCGGCACCTGGGTGGCGGGCAACACCCCGCTCGGGGTACGTCTGCTGGGGCCGCTATCGGGGGCGCTTGGGACCTATCTCCTCTACCAGGCCGCCGAGTGGCTGCTACCCGGGCGGCGCGCGGGGATCACGGCGGCGCTGCTGCTCAATGCCACGCTGATGTTCGGCGTCGGCACGGTGGTGATGACACCGGATACGCCGCTGCTGTTTTTCTGGGTCGCTTGCCTGTGGGCGCTGGCCGGGTTCTCGCGCGACCGCAACGGCTGGTGGTTGGTCCTGGCCGCCGTCGCCGCCGGCGCCGGATTCGACAGCAAATACACCGCCGCCTTCCTGGCGCTGGGGGTTGCGCTGTGGCTCTGCTGGGTGCCGGCGCTGCGGCGGGTCTGGCTGACGCCGATGCCGTACTGGGGCCTTTTGTTCGGGATGCAGGCGGTGATGCCGGTGATCCGCTGGAACCAGGATCACGCCTGGGTCAGCTTTCTTCGCCAGGGGGGGCGCCTGGCGCATTGGCATCCGGCGCATGCGCCGCGGCTGCTCCTGGAACTGGTCGCGACCCAGGCCGGGCTCGCAAGCCCGCTGCTCGCGGTGTTGTTCGTGGCCGGGATCGTGCTGGCCACGCGCCGCGCCTGGCGCGAGCAGGATATCGGCGCGGCGTTGCTGGCGGCGATGACCCTGCCGGCGGCGATTGTGTTCGTGCAGCATTGTTTCGCCGGGCGGGTGCAAGGCAACTGGCCGGCGATCCTGTATCCGGGGGCCGCGCTGGCCGCTGCCGCGCTGAGGGGGCGCTGGCGGCGGTTGATCGGCTCCGGCGTAGCGTTGGGACTGGCGGTGACCGCGCTGACCTATGCCCAGGCCGCCACCGGGTTCGTGCCGATCCCGCCGGCGCGCGATCCCACCGCGTTCCGCCTGGCCGGCTGGTCCCGGCTGGCGCGGGAGGCCACGGCCGCGGCCCGAGCCGCCGGCGCAAGCTACGTAGCCGGCACCGATTACGACGTGGCGAGCGAGCTCGCCTTCCACCTGCCCCCGGCGATGACCGTGCTGGGGGTCGGGCCACGCTGGCGGTATTTCGATCTGCCGCGGCCGGGCGCGGGGACCGGGTTGCTGGTGCGCAGCTTCCACCGCGCCGGCCCGCCGCGCACGGCGCCGTGGGCCTCGATCCGCCCGCTTGGGGTGCTGTGGCGGATGCGCGGGGGAGCGCGGGTGGAGGGTTACCGGACCTACCTGGTCACGCTTCGGCCCAAGACAGTGCCGGCGGCGGTGCTGCCGCGGCCGTAACGTCAGCCCACGAGCACCGCCTTGCCGATCACTTCGCGCGCCATCACCGCGCGCAGCGCATCGGCGGCATGTTCCAACGGAAGCCGATGCGAGATGCGTGGGCGCAGCTTGCCCTCGGCCGCCAGGGAAGCGAGCGCGCGGGCATTGGCTTCGGCCAGCGCCGGGTTCGCCTCGGCCAGCCCGCCGATGCGCACGCCGATCGCGTCGATGCCCTTGATCAGCAGGTAGTTGCTGCGGATGTTGGCGGGGCCGCCACCCAGGAAGCCCAGGATCAGCAGCCGCCCGCCCCAGGCCAGGCAGCGCAGCGATTCGTCAGTAACGGCGGCACCGATCGGGTCATAGACGATATCCACCCCGCGTCCGCCGGTCAGACGCTTCACCGCATCCAGGAAGCCGTCGGCATAAGGGATGGCGTGGTCCGCGCCTTCCTCCAGGCACGCGGCCCGCTTGGCCTCGGTCCCGGCGGTGGCGATCACGCGCGCGCCCATCAGCTTCGCCACCTGGATCGCCGCAATCCCGATCCCGCCCGCCGCGCCGTGGATCAGCACCCACTCGCCCGCCGCCAGGCGCCCGCGCTGCAGCAGGGCGTGGTAGGCGGTGGCGTGGGCGGCGCGGAACACACCGGCTTGCTCCAGGGTCAGCCCGGCGGGCACCGGCTCGCAAGCGGCTTCGGGCAGCGTTGCCTGTTCGGCGAAGGCGCCGAGTCGGTGGCGGCTCATGACCCGGTCCCCGGGGCGGAACCGGGTCACGCCGGGGCCGATGTCGAGGACCTCGCCGGCGGCTTCCGAGCCCGGGATGAACGGCGGTTCGGGGCGGAACTGGTAGGTGCCGGCGGCCATCAGCACATCGACATACTGCACGCCGCGCGCGGCCAGGCGCAGCCGCACCTCGCCCGGGCCGGGCGGTGGCGGGTCGGGGACGTCGCGCCAGGCCAGGACCTCGGGGCCGCCGAAGGCTTCGCAGACGATTGCTTTCATGGGAGGTCCCTTTCTGTGCGAGGTATTACAAATTGCAAATCTACCCGGGCGTGGTTTGAACCAAAGGCCGAATGGCGCAAAACTGTCATGATCGAGTATGGAGGGTAGCATCCGATGCAGCCAGGGGCGAAGCGACTGCGTGGCATTCCGGTGTTCGCGCGCATGGCGGACGCGCTGCTGGAGGAACTCGACTCCATCAGCCAACTGATCGGGATCGAGCGTAACGCGGAACTATTCCGTCAGGGAACCGTGCCGGTGGCGCTGTATTTCCTGCTGGATGGGCTGATCGCGCTGTCCTCGGCGATGCCGGACGGGTCGGCGGCGGTCGTGGACGTGATCCGCCCGATCGGGGATCTGGTCATGGCGTCGGTGTTCGCCGCCCTCCCCTATCTGCAGACCGGGCACGCCGTGATCGATTCGCAGCTGATCGCAGTGGAGGCGGTGCCGCTGCGCAAACTGGCCGAGCGTGAACCGGTGCTGGCCAACGCGCTGTTGCGGTCCGTCTCGCGCGATATCCGCGGCATGGTGCGGCACGTGCGGGACCTGAAGCTGCGCACCGCGGCGCAGCGGCTGGGGGCGTTTCTGCTGACCCAGGTGGAGGACCGGGAGGCACGCAAGGCCGAGTTCCGGCTGCCATTCGAGAAGGGGCTGCTGGCCGCGCAATTGGGGTGCCGGCAGGAAAATCTATCGCGCGCCTTCGCCACGTTGCGCGCGTACGGGGTGGAGACGCATGGC